>NZ_JBFBML010000051.1:0-1095 GCF_040687075.1 Leucobacter sp. NPDC077196 | reverse complement strand
TGTAGTGTCCGGGGACGTTGTGTGATCTGGACCCCGTGACACAGACGAGAACCTCCGGGCAGAGTGGAGCTGCTACCACTGCCGCTCTAACCCCGGAGGTTCTCGTGTCCCACGCTAATGCAGCCCTCACCCCACGCCAACGACTACGCATCGCCCAACTCATCGTGGACGACGGTTGGACGATCGCTCACGCCGCTGACTACTTCCATGTCGCCTGGCCGACCGCCCAGAAATGGGCCCGCCGCTACATCGAACTTGGCGAGACCGGCATGGCTGATCGTTCTTCACGTCCCCTCACGCACCCGAACCAGACGGCGCGACCCCTCGTGCGAAGGATCATTCATCTGCGGACCACGCGCCGGCTCGGCCCAGTCGAGATCGGCGCGCTCACCGGCGTGCCGTCTTCGACCGTCCACGCAGTACTCGTGCGAGAACGCTTGAACCGGCTCTCCCACATCGACCGCAGAACCGGGGAACCAGCAAGGAGATATGAGCACGATTATCCGGGCTCACTGATCCATGTCGATGTCAAGAAACTGGGCAACATTCCCGACGGTGGTGGTTGGCGCACGGTCGGACGGGTGCAGGGCGGCAAGAACCGGGCCGCGACGCCCGGTAAAGAGCGAAGTCGTTCTCGTGACGTACTGATGCGTCACGCCTACGTGCATACCGTGATCGATGACCACTCTCGTGTCGCGTATGCGGAGATCCATGATGACGAGCGTGCGGTGACCGCGATCGGGGTGCTGCAACGGGCGGTGTCTTGGTTCCAGGACCGAAACGTGCGGGTGGAACGTGTGCTCTCTGACAACGGATCCGCCTACCGGTCGCATGCGTGGCGGACGGCATGCAACGACCTGGGCATCACCCCGAAACGAACCCGCCCCTACCGGCCGCAGACCAACGGGAAGATCGAGCGGTTTCATCGCACACTCGCGGACGGGTGGGCCTACAGTCGCCACTACTCATCCGAACGAGTACGCAGGAAAGCGTTACCGGCGTGGCTGCACTACTACAATCAACATCGGCCACACTCGGCCATTGGGAAGCTCCCGCCAGTCACTCGGTTATCAAACAACCTCGCCGGACACTACA
>NZ_JBFBML010000050.1:0-1243 GCF_040687075.1 Leucobacter sp. NPDC077196 | reverse complement strand
CATTCAACATGGCTAGTTTCTGCTGGCCTGGAAGGATGAACCTATGCCCCCTCGCTACCCCAAAGAGTTCCGTGACGACGTCATAAAGATCGCGTTGGACCGCGGCCCGGAAGTGACGCTCGCGCAGATCGCGAAGGACTTCGGTATTCACGTCGGAACTCTCGATAAATGGCTTCGAGAGGAACGCGTCGAGGCCGGACAGAAACCTGGCGTGACCCGTTCCGAGAACACTGAGCTACGTGAACTTCGTAAACGGAACAAGCTCCTTGAACAAGAAGTGGAAGTGCTTCGTCGTGCGGCCGCGTATCTCTCGCAGGCGCATCTGCCGGGAAAAGGCTCTACCCGCTCGTGAAAGAGCTCGCCAATGACGGGGTCCCTGTCGTGGTGTCGTGCCGGGTATTGAAGCTTTCCCGCCAGCCTTACTACCGCTGGCTGCGTAGTCCAGTCACCGGGCGTGACCTTACGCAGGCGTATCGCGCGAACGCGCTCCACGACGCCCACCTTGAAGACCCCGAGTTCGGGTACAGGTTCCTTGCCGACGAAGCGAAGAGCCTCGGCGAGCAGATGGCTGACAGAACTGCGTGGCGGCTCTGCCGCGATCAGCAGTGGTGGTCAGCATTCGGGAAGAAGAAAGCCCGCGGGAAAGGCAGAAAGCCTGGCCCACCCGTTCATGACGACCTGGTGCAGCGCGAGTTCGTGGCCGCTACCCCGAACGAGTTATGGCTCTCGGACATCACCGAGCATAGGACTGGTGAAGGCAAGCTCTACCTGTGCGCGGTGAAAGACGTGTGGTCAAACCGAATCGTGGGTTACTCCATCGACGCGCAAATGACCTCCTCGCTTGCGGTGACCGCGTTGAACAACGCTGTGCTTCGCCGCGGAGACGTGCGTGGATGTGTGCTGCACACGGATCGTGGTTCTCAGTTTCGAAGCCGGAAACTGCAGCGCGCGCTCGCCGCTCATGGCATGGCCGGTTCGATGGGACGGGTGGGCGCTGCTGGCGATAACGCTGCGATGGAGTCGTTCTTCAGTCTGCTCCAGAAGAACGTTCTGAACCGTAAGACCTGGGCGACTCGTGACGAGCTCCGGTCAGCGATCGTGACCTGGATCGAGCGCACCTATCATCGACGTCGCAGACAGGTCAGGTTGGGGCGTTTGACGCCGCTCGAGTACGAGACCATCATGAACAAACAGGTCGCACTCGCTGCCTAACCAAACTGTCACCTCAACGTGCATCAGACCC
>NZ_JBFBML010000049.1:0-1268 GCF_040687075.1 Leucobacter sp. NPDC077196 | reverse complement strand
TGACCTGACCTACAGTTTGGTTTCCAGTCCCGGTCGCTAGCTTCAGGCGGATGTTAACTGCTTTGAGAGGGCGAGATCGAAGTCCGTGGGCGTTTGATATCCCAACGACGAATGCCTTCGTCTGCGATTGTAGAACACCTCGATGTACTCGAATATCGCGTTCGCGAGCTCAATCCGCGTTCTCCATTTCTTCCGGTTCAGCAACTCGATCTGCATCGATGACCAGAACGATTCCATCATCGCGTTATCAAGGGCATCACCGACGGTTCCGAACGACGGCAGAAGCCCTGCAGAGCGGATCTTCTGGGTGAACGCCCACGAGGTGAACTGAACTCCATGATCAGCGTGGACGATGCCACCAGGGGCAGGCTTTCGCGCGCGAAGCGCCATATCGAGGGCATTCACCACAAGAGTTGAATCTTGCTTGGAATCGATCGCCCATCCCACGATCTTGCGGCTACACGCGTCAAGTACGGCCGCGCAAAATACTTTTCCTTCCCGTGTGGGATGCTCCGTGATATCCGTCACCCAGAGCTCGTTCGGCGACAGCCGGTGGAACTTGCGATGCACGAGATCATCAGCAGTAGCCACTCCCTTCAATCGCTTCACCCGGGTCGGGCCCGGAAGCCCGTACATCGCGCCCCGAGTCATCAGCACTGAGATCAGTCGACTCGAACACGGTATCTCCATCCCGATCGTGAGCTCAGCATGAATGCGCCGGTACCCGTATGTTCCGCGCGAGGCCGTGTGAATTTCACGAATCAGACCCGTGAGCCACTGCCTCCGCAATTGCGTGGCGCTCGTGGGACGCTTCCGATATCTGTAATAGCCCTGCCGGGAGACGCCCAGAAGGCGGCAACAGGTCTCTACGGGTGCCCCGGTGTCGACGAGACGGTCGATCACCGGGTGCGCCCTTTTGGGTCGACTCGTTCCTCCTCGGAGAGCCATTTCGATGCCAGTTTCACGATCTTCAGCTCCTGCTCGAGCTGTCTGATTCGGCGTCGTGCTGCTCGCAGCTCAGCGTCTTCGCTGGTAGATCTACCGGGTCTGCGGCCATAATCTATATCGTCTTGACGGAGCCAGGAATGCAGCGTGACCTCGTGGATGCCGAGGTGTGCAGCGGTTTGCGTGACCTGTCGGCCCTCGCGGACGAGCGCGATCGCGCGTGCACGAAACTCTGGTGGATACGGGCGTGGCATGTTGGTGAGCCTTTCATGGAGGCCATCGACTAGCTACCCCGAGTGGAAACCAAACTGTAGGTCAGGTCA
>NZ_JBFBML010000048.1:0-1425 GCF_040687075.1 Leucobacter sp. NPDC077196 | reverse complement strand
GGCTCATCGCATTTGTGAGTGTAGAACCGGTCTGAACCCACCAGCCTCGAGCAACGACCTCGCGATGTAGTTCGTGAGGTTCCGGAACCCGAGCGCGGACCCGCGGAGGTGCTCAAGCCTGCCATTGATCGCTTCGGTCGGCCCGTTCGAGGTCCTCGGGTGATCGAAATACGCGAGGATGTCAGCCCTGCGCCGATCCAACGTGTACGCGAGTTTCCGCAGCTCGGTGAACCAGGCCGGCGTGGTCTGTTTCACTGTGTCGATCAACTCCCGGAGCCTGCGCCTGCCGTCGCCAGAGAACTTCTCCCGATACGCGGCCACTACTAGTTGATAGACCCGCCACGCCCGCCACACATCCGCATGCCGGGGGTCAGCGAACACCGCGTCAAGACGTGCGTGCTGCTTCTCGGTGAGGAACGCTTCCCCGGTTCTGAGGACCCGCCGCACCCCGTAGAGCGGGTCTTTTGCCCGGCCACGGTGCCCAAGGGTTTCCTGTTGCACCCGCTGCCGGGTGCGATCGAGCATGTCACCGGCGAGCTGGACGACATGGAACGGGTCCATCACCTCCACGGCGTCAGGGAGATGCTCTTTCGAGGCGGTCTTGAACCCGGTGAACCCGTCCATCGCGACGACCTCGATCCCGTCACGCCACACCTGCGTGCGCTCGCTCAGCCAACGACTGAACACCTGTTTCGAACGGCCCGGGACCATGTCGAGGAGCCTCGCCGGGCCTCGTTTCTCACGCACCGGGGTGAGATCGATGAGCACGGTGACGTACTTGTCGCCGTGGCGGGTGTGCCGCCACACATGCTCATCGACACCGATCACCGTGACCCCGTCAAACCGGGCCGGGTCGCTGATCAGCGCCCGGTGACCCTCGCCAAGGATCGCGGCGTTCGCAGTGTGCCAGGACACGCCAAGATTCGCGGCGGCACGCGACACGGTGAGGTGGTCGATCACGACCGCTTCGAGCGCGAAACGCAGCCCCGCCCGGGTGAGTTTCGCACGTGCGGGTGCGACCATGCTGGTGTCTTCACGCCAGACCTTCCGGCACCAATCGCACCGGTATCGGCGCACCCGGATCCGGAGCGTCGTGGCACGATGCCCGAACGGGGTATGCGCGAGAGTGCGGGTCACGGTATCGCGCAGCACCCCCTCGGCACCACAGCGCCGACACCACGGGTCGGGCTCGATCACACGGCAGTCCAGCACGACCCGTCCGGGTTCGAATCTTTGCCCGACCGCGGTCAGGCCGAGCTGATCGAGCTGACAGAAAGTCGTGAGATCGGCAGGTTGGAAGGTAGCGTGGTGCATGTCGAGGTCTTTCGGATGGGAAGCGTCAGAACTTCCATCATCGGGAGACCTCGACCCATGTTCACGGCACCACACCGCGGGGCGCGGCTACACCCTCAATTACGAAGAGCC
>NZ_JBFBML010000047.1:0-1457 GCF_040687075.1 Leucobacter sp. NPDC077196 | reverse complement strand
GGCGGATTCAAGGGGTGGTCGCAACACCGATTGAACTAGACAAGTTCTAGCAGACGCTCGGCTGGAGTTTTCCAGCCGAGCGTTTTGCGTGGGCGGCCGTTGAGTTTCTGGGCGACGTGTTCGAGGTCTTCGGGTCCGTGGACGGTCAGGTCGGTGCCCTTCGGGAAGTACTGGCGCAGCAGCCCATTGGTGTTCTCGTTCGACCCGCGCTGCCAGGGGGATGCGGGGTCGCAGAAGTAGACCGGAACGCCGGTCGCGATCTTGAACGCCTTGTGACCGGCCATCTCTGCGCCCTGGTCCCAGGTCAACGACCCGCGCAGATGTTCCGGGAGCGTGCCGATCAGGTCCACCAGGACGTCGCGGACGGTCTCTGCGGTGTGGTCTCCCTCTGGCAGGTGCCCGAGCATCACATATCGGGTGGCGCGTTCGACGAGCGTGACGATCGCGGACTTGTTCAGCTCCCCGGTGATCAGGTCGCCTTCCCAGTGCCCCGGGACAGCACGATCCTCAACCTCGGCGGGACGGTCGCTGATCATGACCATCGGGTCGACGAACCGGCTCGTGCGATGTTCCGGCGACCGGTGCGGTTTGCGGCGGGTGCGCCCAGTGCGCAACGCCGCCTGAACTTCACGCTTGAGCCCGCCACGAGCCTGGACGTATATCGCTTGGTAAATCGTCTCCGTGCTCACGCGCATGCCCTCATCGTCGGGATGATCCTCGCGGATCCGGTTTCGGATCTGCTCTGGAGACCATTGTTCCCGCAACCCCGCGCTCACGTAATCCCGTAACGGGCCCGACTGGGCGAGTATCGCCGGTTTCGGACGTGCCCGCGCGCCAGCGGCAGCCCGGTGCGCCCCGTGCGGCAGATACCGGCCGCCCACGGTGTGCGTGTCGAGCTCACGCTTGATCGTCGACGCCGACCGACCCAGCTCTCTCCCGATCGCTCGCAACGACAGACCAGCGCGGTGCAGGTCTGCGATCTTCTCCCGCTCGATCAGCGATAACAGCCGGGAACCGACCTGCTCCGGTACCAGCGGTGGTGGACTCTCCATGGTCTCCATCGTGACCCGCCCGGTCGTGTAATCCACACGCCGCCCATCCGGATAGAACCGCGAGTTCCGCGACTTACGAATCCCGTGTTCCCAGTCACGAGCGGTGCGCTCGTTGACACCCACACGCTCTACCGCCTCGCGCCGACTCACGCCCTGCTCACGCAGCTGCAGATACTCGGCCTTGCGCGGATGGCCCAGCCGTCGCGACGACAAGCCAGACTGTCGAGCCCACGCGAACGCGGTATTCCGATTCAGGCCGAGACGCCGCGCGACCTCTGTCACGCTCCCGATCTCGTCCATCAACACCATGAACCGCGCCTTTAACGACGCAGATTCCTCCGAAAACGACACGGTGGTCGCAACCTCCCGAAACTCGGGGTGTTGCGACCACCGTTAGAACCCGCC
>NZ_JBFBML010000046.1:0-1460 GCF_040687075.1 Leucobacter sp. NPDC077196 | reverse complement strand
GGTCAAGTCCCGTGGAGTGGTGTAACCGTTTCGTGATCCTTCAAGGATGTGGGGGCTAGTTTTCGTTGTGATTGCAGATGCTCGCGACGAGCTCACTCACGGTGTCGGAGTACAGCCCAGGAGTGGGGGCGCTCATGCTGCGGCCCCGAGCTCGGGGAGCTCATGGTGCTGGCCGATAGTGTCGGTACCCACGAGCGTGAGGCGGCACCTCGCGAGAACGTCAAGACCGAGGTAACGACGACCCTCGGCCCATTCGTCAGACTGCTCCGCAAGAACGGCCCCGACGAGGCGGGTGATCGCGGCCCGGTTCGGGAAGATCCCCACCACATCGGTCCTGCGGCGGATCTCACGGTTCAGGCGCTCGTTCGGGTTATTCGACCAGATCTGCTGCCACACATCTTTCGGGAACGTGGTGAACGCGAGAATGTCAGCCCGGGCAGCATCGAGGTGGTCGTGCACTTCGGGGAGTTTGTCCTCGACGTAGTCCAGGAGCCGGTCGAATTGGGCCTCAACACTTTTCTGGTCGGGTTGGTCGTACACGGAATGCAGCATCGCTTTCACCGCCGGCCACATGCTCTTCGGGGTCACTGACATCAGGTTCGCAGCGTAGTGCGTGCGACACCGTTGCCACGACGTCCCAGGGAAGTTCGCGCGCATCGCTTCAACGAGGCCAGCGTGCGCGTCAGAGGTGATGAGTTTCACCCCGGTGAGGCCGCGCGCGACAAGGTCTGCGAAGAACCCGTTCCACGCCATCGTGGTCTCCGCGGTCGCCACTTGCATGCCCAGGACTTCCCGATGCCCGTCAGCGTTCACCCCGGTCGCGACGAGCACCATGGTGTTGATCACCCGCCCGCCCTCACGCACTTTCATCGTGAGTGCGTCGCACGCGACGAACGTGAACGGGCCGGCCTCACCTAACGGCCTCGTGCGAAACTCACGCACATGCTCGTCCATATCGGCGGCCATTCGGGAGACCTGCGACTTCGACAGGGAATGGATGCCAAGGGTCTTCACGAGTTTGTCCATCCGCCTCGTTGAGACGCCAGCGAGGTAGGCGTCAGCGACGACGGTGATCATCGCCGCTTCTGAGCGTTTGCGACGTTCGAGGAGCCACTCGGGGAAGTACGTGCCGGAGCGGAGCTTCGGGATCGCGACGTCTATGGTTCCGACACGCGTATCGAGTTCACGGGTGCGGTATCCGTTGCGGGAATTCACTCGGTCAGCAGAGGGCTTCCCGTACTCGGCGCCGCAGATCGCATCTGCTTCGGCTGAGAGGAGGGTGTTGATCATGGTTTGCAGCAGGGTGCGCATCAGATCCGGTGATGCGTCGCCCAGCGCGTTGGTGAGGACGGTGGCAGGGTCGACAATAGAGGGAGTGGTCATCGGTGTGACGCCTTTCGAGTGGGATGTGAGAGTTTCCTCGAAGGAAGATCCCGGTGGCCACGCTGACGTTTACTGGC
>NZ_JBFBML010000045.1:0-1463 GCF_040687075.1 Leucobacter sp. NPDC077196 | reverse complement strand
ACTCACGCGGCTGGCACCCATACGCAGACGGAGCTCGCCGAACTGTTCGATATCTCTCGCGCCACGGTGTACCGCGAGCTCCAACGGGCCTTACCACCCAAGCCGGCGATCTAGCGTCGCGAAGAAGGTACCTCTTATCCTGCGGTGCGCCGTGACAACCTATGCTGCTCCTCACGAACGGTCGTTTCTAGGGTTTGTGAGCTACACCAATTCACTCACAAGCTGACTGATACGTGTACGGATCTCGTCACGGATGGGTCGTACTGCGTCAAGATCCTGCCCGGCCGGATCATCAAGCTTCCAGTCCTCGTAGCGTTTTCCGGGGAAGAATGGGCAGGCGTCTCCGCAGCCCATTGTGATGACGACGTCAGAGTCCTGGACGGCTTCTGTGGTGAGTACTTTGGGCTGCTCAGATGTGATGTCGATACCGAGTTCCGCCATCGCGGCTGCGGCCATTGGGTTGATTTGATTGGCTGGCATCGAGCCGGCTGATCGAACCTCGATGCGGTCTCCGGCGATGTCGCGCAGGAATCCTGCGGCCATCTGGGACCGGCCAGCGTTATGGACACAGACGAATAGTACGGAGGGCTTATTGGTGTCAGTCATGAATGAGTCGCTCCAGATAGTTGGTTAGTGGGTGAGGTCGTCGACGAGGGTGCGGACTCGAGCGGCAATGTCATCCCGAATGGCTTGCACGCCCGCGTCGGATGCGAGAGCGGGATCGCCCACGGCCCAGTCCTCGTAGCGGACGCCCGGGATGATGGGGCATACGTCTCCGCACCCCATCGTGATCACTACGTCTGCCGCACGAATCGCATCGTCGGTGAGGGGTTTTGGGAACCGGTCAGCTGCGGCACTTTCCCCTTCGATGTCAGCGATCAGCGACCGCACGTGAGGGTGGATCACATCGGCCGGTTGAGACCCGGCCGAGCGAGCGATAACGCGTCCGTCCGAGATCTGATTCACGAGCGCTGCGGCGAGCTGGGAACGACCGGCGTTTGCGACGCAGACAAACAGCACTTGAGGTGCGGATGTGTCGTGATGTTTCGTGAGGTCACTGATGCGTTGGCGGGCGAACCGTTCGGTGAGTGGGATGAGCGCAGTGGTCACTCGTGCGGTGCTGGCGAGCGCTGTGTAGGACTCACGCACGATGGAGCGAACGATCTGTGCGTCGAGCTCTGGTATCTCTGCGGCGAGTTCGTCAGCGAGTCGGGTCACTCGGGCGTCAAAGTCCGGGCGCACCACGTCAGCTGACTGAGTATCCAGCGGCCTTGCCAGTGCGGCCGGGGCGAAAGATTCGAGTAGCGCCGTGACTGCTTGTTGCCGGCCGGGTGTGATCCGGTACCAAACCCATGTACCGCGCCGCTCTGCCGTGAGGACGTCAACCTCTTTGAGTACTTTCAAGTGGTGGGACACGGTGGGCTGGGAGACGTTGGCGAGTTCGGCGAGATCGCATACGCACG
>NZ_JBFBML010000044.1:0-1464 GCF_040687075.1 Leucobacter sp. NPDC077196 | reverse complement strand
CGTGCGTATGCGATCTCGCCGAACTCGCCAACGTCTCCCAGCCCACCGTGTCCCACCACTTGAAAGTACTCAAAGAGGTTGACGTCCTCACGGCACAGCGGCGCGGTACGTGGGTTTGGTACCGGATCACACCCGGCCGGCAGCAAGCAGTCACGGCGCTACTCGAATCTTTCGCCCCGGTCGCACTGGCAAGGCCGCTGGATACCCAGTCAGCGGACGTGGTGCGCCCGGACTTTGACGCCCGAGTGACCCGACTCGCTGACGAACTCGCCGCAGAAGTACCCGAGCTCGACGCACAGATCGTTCGCTCCATCGTGCGTGAGTCCTACACAGCGCTCGTCAGCACCGCACGAGTGACCACTGCGCTCATCCCACTCACCGAACGGTTCGCCCGCCAACGCATCAGCGACCTCACGAAACAACACGACACATCCGCACCTCAAGTGCTGTTTGTCTGCGTCGCAAACGCCGGTCGTTCCCAGCTCGCCGCAGCACTCGTGAATCAGATCTCGGACGGACGCGTCATCGCTCGCTCGGCAGGGTCACAACCGGCCCATGTAATCCACCCACACGTGCGATCACTGATCGCTGACATCGAAGGGGAAAGTGCCGCAGCTGACCGGTTCCCAAAACCCCTCACCGACGATGCGATTCGTGCGGCAGACGTGGTGATCACGATGGGGTGCGGAGATGTATGCCCCATCATCCCGGGCGTCCGTTACGAGGACTGGGCCGTGGGCGATCCCGCTCTCGCATCCGACGCGGGCGTGCAAGCCATCCGGGATGACATTGCCGCCCGAGTTCGCACCCTCGTCGACGACCTCACCCACTAACCAACTATCTGGAGCGACGCATTTATGACTGACACCAATAAGCCCTCCGTACTGTTCGTCTGTGTCCATAACGCTGGTCGGTCCCAGATGGCCGCAGGATTCCTGCGCGACATCGCCGGAGACCGCATCGAGGTTCGATCGGCCGGCTCGATGCCAGCCGATCAAATCAACCCAATGGCCGTCGCCGCGATGGCGGAACTCGGTATCGACATCACTTCTGAGCAGCCCAAAGTACTCACCACAGAAGCGGTACAGGCCTCTGACGTTGTTATCACAATGGGCTGCGGTGACGCCTGCCCGTTCTTCCCCGGGAAACGTTACGAGGACTGGAAGCTTGATGATCCGACCGGGCAGGATCTTGACTCAGTACGACCCATCCGTGACGAGATCCGTACACGTATCAGTCAGCTTGTGAGTGAATTGGTGTAGCTCACAAACCCTAGAAGCGACCGTTCGTGAGGAGCAGCATAGGTTGTCACGGCGCACCGCAGGATAAGAGGTACCTTCTTCGCGACGCTAGATCGCCGGCTTGGGGGGGTAAGGCCCGTTGGAGCTCGCGGTACACCGTGGCGCGAGAGATATCGAACAGTTCGGCGAGCTCCGTCTGCGTATGGGTGCCAGCCGCGTGAGT
>NZ_JBFBML010000043.1:0-2070 GCF_040687075.1 Leucobacter sp. NPDC077196 | reverse complement strand
CGGGGTTAGAGCGGCAGTGGTAGCAGCTCCACTCTGCCCGGAGGTTCTCGTCTGTGTCACGGGGTCCAGATCACACAACGTCCCCGGACACTACACCTAGGCCTGCTTGCCACGCACAGGTTTCCCCGGCGCAGCACTGGTTCCGAAGATGGCTGCAATGGCGCTCTGCTTGGTTTTCGCATCGCGCTCTATTTCGGCCCGCACCGTCTCAGCCCTTTTGAGAACTTTCGGGTCGGACTTGGAAGTCTCGACCCACAACTCGAGGGCGATTCGGATCTCTTCGGTGACGCTGCGGTCGTTGAGCTGGGCGATCACGTCCAGCTGCGCACGCAGGTCGTCGGTCATACGCACCGCAAGGGTACGCGTGGGGCTCGGTGCCACCGAGCCGATCCTGGCTGATTCTTGCTCGCTCATGGCGAGACTCCTTCCCATCGGGTGCGGCCGACGAATCCTGGGTGGATTCCTCTTTGTGGTGGAGCCGCAGCCCTTTGGGAAGGTGTCGCTCAGTATGAACCGTTTCTATTCGTCGTCAATATTCCAATCGTGAGCGTTGTAAATAGCACGACAAATGCGTTGCCATGAGAACCCCCTGGCACCTAGTGACGATGCGACCCGTGGGGACTCCAGCCACGTAGGTACGGTTTTAGATCTTCTGGCTTCGGTTCGCTTATCTCAGGCAAGAAGTGTTCTGGAGAGGTGAGTGGATTTCGCTCGCGGAGCACGGCGTCTACCTCGGACAGAAAGCCGCTGGCTGCGAAGCGCTGCTTAGAAGGTAGGTGTTCAATTGCCTGCTTAGCTTTGGCGAGGAAGGCCTCGTACTTGCGGAGCTTCTCGTCTTCTTCCGAGAGAGCTACAAAGTACTTCCATCTTTCTGCTTCGAAGTAGTCAGCTTTGGCATTTTCCATCGCAGCTTCCCAGTTGCGTTGCCTGCGTTCCTCGGCGATCTCTTCAAGCCGTTTGCGCTCGGCTTGTTCGAGCAGCCAGGTGTCAAACCGTGCGAAAACTTCAGAAAGCTTCTCCTCCAGGAGCGTTCCGCGACCGTCGCTCAGCTTCTGAGTGCCATACCCGTCGAGCGATGTGCCTTGGTTAATTTGCAGCTTCCCAGTACTGATGAACTCCCAACCGCGGCGCTCTATCCAGCTGGGGAGCTTTTGCCTCTGCTGCCACGTCATTCCGAGGTCCGAGAACTTCTTTGCGCCTTTGCCAGAGATCTCCTTGATCTCTATGCCGTAGAGGTCATAGTCAGTACGAAGCCAGAGATTGCCATGCGTTGGATTGCTTAGGTAGCCGTAGCGATTCGGCTTCCTGTCGTCTGGCAGCATGACCTCGATCCCACGCCGAGTCGCCTCTGAAGCAATGGCTTGCAGGATGCGCGCGGCCCGCGGCACATGCTCCTTGGTGACGTATTGCCACCGCTTGTCTGCCATGAATGCTTTGACGGCAGGGTGATATTTTCCGACGCGCTCTGGCACCGGCACTGATTGTACTTCCACGAAGTCGCGAAAGTGGGGCGCAAAGTGAATTTCATACTCTTTGCTACTCCATCCCCCGATGGTGCTTGCGACAAGCTTCTTGCCGTGAGGACGGTTGGAAGCTTTGAGTGCCTGCGCGAGAATTCGCTGGAGCTTGAACGGGCCGAGGTCTACATCTGCGCTGAGAAGCTTTTGGTCTTCTGTTTCCAGGACACGCTGGATGAGTTCTTCGGCGGCGAGGAGATCTCTTGCGGCGAGCGCGGGGGCAGGGGGCTTGGAGCGCGGCTTTCGAGGAGTCTTTACTGGGGCAGATTCTTTCAGCTGATCCGTCTGAGCTCGCGCGGTCGCAACTTTGGCACGAATCCTGCGGGATTCGGTATCTTGCGCGGTGGCGGCGGGCCACTGCTGACCGCGCTTAGTCAGCACTGCTTTCCAGTTCTTGCCATGGCCTGAGACTCTGACAAGTCCGCGGGAGTGCAGGGTGCGAGCAGAGATTCGGTGGGCTGGCAGATCGTCTGAGTTGGTACGCCTAGTCCACCCAGTTGGTACCCAATTCCGGAGGCCTGGTGCTGTCGCGCGTTTTCGGGTCTTCTAGGTG
>NZ_JBFBML010000042.1:0-2446 GCF_040687075.1 Leucobacter sp. NPDC077196 | reverse complement strand
TGGGCATGCTCAACCACCATTTCGCAGCAGCCGCCTGATCGGCGCAGAGCGACAGCCTACCTCTGACTGCCGCCAATCTTTGCAACAGAGCCCCGCAACCGATACGATGGCCTCGATCTCTTCGATGAGCGCCCGGGGGCCAAGTACTGGTACACCGGTGGCTTCAGCATTCCCGGCCTCGCCGCGGGGATCATCGGCGGCGCAGCCGCCTCCTTCTTCCTCACCACCGACTTCTGGAGCGGCGCGATCGCCGAGGCCATGGGCTACATCGATCTCTCCGCTCCCGTTGCGATGATCGTCAGCGGCGGACTGTACTACCTCTTCACCCGCCGCGGCCACACCTTCGGAGACGCTCGATGAACACGCCCACCACCGGCTCGCACCCCGCCCGATACCCCGACGCCGCCGCGGGTGAACCGACGCTCGACAGCTGGCAGGAGCCCCCGCACAACCGCTGGGCCTTCGCTCACCTCGGCGAGATGGTGCCCTCGGCAGCGGTCTCGCGGCGCCCGGTGAACGCGCCCGGTCATGCCCTCGCGCGGCTCGGCGCGATCGCGGCGCAGCTTCCCGACCTCGAACAGCGCCTCGAACAGACCTACACCGACGCCTTCCTCGTGCTGCGCGGAACGGAGGTCGTGGCCGAGTACTACCGCGCCGGCTTCGCGCCCGACGACCGTCACCTGCTGATGAGCGTCTCGAAGTCGCTGTGCGGCACGGTCGTCGGAGCACTGGTCGACGAGGGGCGCATCGATCCCGCGCAGCCCGTCACCGAGTATGTACCCGAGCTCGCCGGCTCCGTCTACGACGGGCCCTCCGTGCTGCAGGTGCTCGACATGCAGATCTCGATCGACTACAACGAGGACTACGTCGATCCCGCATCCGAGGTGCAGACCCACGGTCGCTCGGCCGGCTGGCGCACGCGCCGCCACGGCGACCCGGCCGACACCTACGAGTTCCTCACCACCCTCCGCGGCGACGGCAGCACCGGCGAGTTCCAGTACTGCTCGGCGAACACCGACGTACTCGCCTGGATCGTCGAACGGGTCACCGGTCTGCGCTACGTCGAAGCGCTCTCCACGTACCTGTGGGCGAAGCTCGACGCCGACCGCGACGCTACCATCACCGTCGACACGACGGGTTTCGGCTTCGCGCACGGCGGCGTCTCCTGCACGGCGCGGGATCTCGCGCGCGTGGGGCGCATGATGCTCGACGGCGGCGTCGCCCCCGGTGGCCGCGTGGTCTCCGAGGACTGGGTGCGTCGCGTACTCGCCGGCGGATCGCACGAGGCGATGACCGACAAGGGCTTCACGAACACCTTCCCCGACGGCAGCTACACCCGCCAGTGGTGGTGCACGGGCAACGAGCGCGGCAACGTGAGCGGCATCGGCATCCACGGGCAGAATCTGTGGCTCGACCCGCTCACCGACTCCGTGATCGTCAAGCTGTCGTCGTGGCCCGATCCCGACACCGAGCACTGGCACCGGCTGCAGAACGGGATCCTGCTCGACGTCAGCCGCGCGCTCGACGCAGTGTAGCCACGGTCGCTCCGCTCGCGGCGGGCCTCCCCCGCCGGTTGAGCGGGCCCCCGCTGGTTGAGCGAGGAGCGCAGCGACGAGTCGAAACCCGACCGCCCCGGGTTTCGACTCGCTCCGCTCGCTCAACCAGCGGGGGCCCGCTCAACCGGCGGGGCCGCCCGGCTCGCCCGGGCCGACTGAATCGCACCGGGTCGCGGGCGCTACTCCCCCAGCCGGTTCTTGCTGCGCATGGCCCGCTCGGCCTCGCGCTTGTCCTGCCGTTCGCGCAGCGTCTGCCGCTTGTCGTATTCCTTCTTGCCCTTCGCGAGGGCGATCTCGACCTTCGCGCGGCCGTCCAGGAAGTACAGGCGCAGCGGCACGATCGTCATGCCGCCCTCGCGGGTCTTCTGGTAGAGCTTGTCGATCTGCTGGCGATGCAGCAGCAGCTTGCGCTTGCGGCGCGGCGCGTGGTTGGTCCACGACCCGTTGAGGTACTCGGGGATGTACGCCGCGTCGAGCCAGGCCTCGCCGCGCTCGATGAAGACGTAGCCGTCGACGAGCGACGCGCGCCCCATGCGCAGCGATTTCACCTCGCTGCCGGTGAGCACCAGGCCCGCCTCGTAGGTGTCGAGGATGTTGTACTCGTGCCGGGCCTTCTTGTTGGAGGCGATCAGCTTCTCGCCGGTCTCCTTGGGCATGTCACATCCTTTCTGCCGTCGGGCTGGTGCGGGATCCGCGCTCACGCGCGAGGATCCAGCCTACCGCACCCTCGCCGCTAGACCCGCAGATACCGCGTGATCGCGATCTTCGCCGCGATCGCCGAGAGGATCACGCCCACGAGGGCTCTGTTGCAAAAATCGTGAAGCTTGAGCATGCTTGGCGGAGATTGGACGGACGGAACGATGACGGATTTCAAGTGGCGCCATTTCCAG
>NZ_JBFBML010000041.1:0-2456 GCF_040687075.1 Leucobacter sp. NPDC077196 | reverse complement strand
CGCTCGGGTTCCGGAACCTCACGAACTACATCGCGAGGTCGTTGCTCGAGGCTGGTGGGTTCAGACCGGTTCTACACTCACAAATGCGATGAGCCCGTTTACTGGCCGGGATCGTTACACCACTCTACGGGGCACTACTACTTCCGCAGCATTTCGTAGACCTCATCGTCGTAGGCGCGGGTGCGCTGGAGGTCGGCGTCCCAGAAGGACACCCCGGAACGAAGGCGATCGGCGACGTGCCCGATCCTGTGATCGCTGATCGGCCCGGCAGGTGTCGGACCTTGACCAGGAATTCCCCCATACAATGCTCCCCCTCGGCCGAGCCCAGGGCTCGACCGACCCCTTCGAGCGAGCAGGCCCCGCAACGCCCACGGCACGGAGAAAGGATGGAGCCGGGAGGCCCCGAAGCGTGGGATCGGCTGAACCCTGGGGCACCATGCGCGCCAGCCCCCTCTTGCCTGCCGTCGACTGGAAGAGCCCCACGACCGGCTCGATCTGGCCGGCGCATGCTCGAGCGGTACGGCAAGTGGAATACGGCAAGCTCTTCAGTCGGTGGGCGGCGGCCGGGTGTGGGAGCGTCTGATCGACGAACTGACGAAGGATTGAGACACTCAGTACCTGATGCTAAGCTCGACCGTGGTGCGAGCTCACAAGCAGGCGACGACAGGCCGGGGTTCCAGCACAGAAAAGAGTGGCCTCAATCCGGCTGTGGGGCGTCCCCGAGGCGGACCTTCACTAAGGCGGTGTGGGGTGCCAGTTGGGGACGAAACCTGGGCCCGGCCCGTATCTGTCGGCCGGACCCCATCTCCCGCAAGCATCAGGCCGCTGGGATCTTCCGCGACGGGTTCAGCAATTGGGGCCGCCGAGCGACCCATGGCAGCGCCCCTTCCAACTGCGCGGCCACCTGAAGGAGGAGGTCCTCGCGTCCATAGGCCGCGACGATCTGCACCCCAATCGGCATCCCATCGCTAGACATGCCGATGGGGAGGGAGATAGCCGGCTGCCCCGAAACGTTGAAGGGAACGGTGAAGGCCAGCATCCGCAGACTGCCCGAGATAAAGGCGGACTGACGCCCTTCCAAGTCGGTTCCCTTGGCGAGCATGAGTTCCCCAATTTCCGGCGTCTGACGCGTTACAGTCGGCAAGATCAGGAGGTCCCAACCCGCCTCCCACCAACGCTCCACCTTCCCAGCGTAGTATCGAAGCTCGTCCACGCACGCGGCGAAGGCGCGCCCCGTGACTTGGTCTGCGCGTTTGACCATTTCCCAACTGGTCCACTCAACGTCATCCTCCGTCAGCGGCCGGCCGATCAGTTCTCCGTTGCGTTCGATCTCTCGCGCGATCACGACGTCGGTGATCGGCGAGAGGTCCTTGAGGAAGGACCGATCGCCGAGCGCCTCTGGGTAGGCGTCGTTCACGTCATGGCCGAGCGCGGCAAGCGCCGCAGCGGCGCCCCGTGCCGCCGCGGCGCATTCCGGATCCAGAGCGAAGTCGCCAACGGGGTTGTGGGTCAGGACCCCCACGCGGAGACTGCCCGGATTCTCGCTTATGCCCTGGGCGTAGGGCCGTGACGCTGTCGGTGCGCAGAACGTGTCGCCCGGCCGATGGCCGCTGACGACGTCCAGTAACGCCGCGATGTCCCGCACGCTTCGCGCAAAGAGGCCTTCATGGGCGGTTCCTGCGACGTTGTCTGAATCAGTGACCAAGGGGCCTGGGGATATCCGCCCACGCGTCGGCTTGAGGCCGACGACGCCGCAGACGCTGGCAGGTATGCGCACGGAACCTGCCGCGTCATTGCCGTGCGCAACCGGTGACAGAGCCGCGGCTACCGCAGCCCCTGAGCCGCCGCTGGATCCGCCAACCGACCGTCCGAGGTTCCAAGGGTTCCGAGTGGCGCCCCACGCTTCGGGCTCCGTCGTTATCTGGTTGCCCATCTCCGGTGTATTCGTTTTGCCGAGCAAAACGAACCCCGCCGCGCGCATCCGCTGCACGAAATAGGCATCGTGGTCGGCTCTGTAGCCGGACTCTTTCATGCCTTTGATGCTGGACGTGTTGATATCGCCTTGGCTCACGACGGTGAGGTCCTTCAGAAGATAGGGCACGCCAGCGAAGGGCCCGGAGGCCAACTCGCTCTCACGCCGCGCCTTCTCAAAGAGCGGGATGATGACGGCATTGATCTCTGGGTTCACAGCTTGGACATGAGCGATCGTCGCCTCCAGCAGTTCGGTCCGGCTTATCTCTCCCGAGCGCACGAGTTCGGCCTGGGCCGTCGCATCCTGCCAAAGGTCCACCTTGCTCACTGTCGCGCTCCTTCTGCTGGTCTAAGCCGCGTGGACAATAACCTACCGCGACAGCTCCGGCGGGTCAAGTCCCGTGGAGTGGTGTAACCGTTTCGTGATCCTTCAAGGATGTGGGGGCTAGTTTTCGTTGTGATTGCAGATGCTCGCGACGAGCTCA
>NZ_JBFBML010000040.1:0-2613 GCF_040687075.1 Leucobacter sp. NPDC077196 | reverse complement strand
TGGCGAGTAGTCGTTTAAGGTACTCCTCGTCCACCTAGTTGGTACTCGGTTCCGGGAAGAGGGTACTGGCCCGCAGCATTACCCGCCTTGGGCCAGCCCCTCTAGCGGGCACCTATTCCCAGTGCCCGTCGCTCGCTCTGGCCTCCTCGTCGCGGGTCTTGCGCATATCGACGCTGCCGAGCTTGATCTCTCTCGCGTGATGCGCGAGCCGGTTCACGATCGAGTCCGCAGCGACCCTGTCCGGGAGCGCTTCGACCCAGTACGCCGGCCCGGACTGCGACACGATCATCGTGGGCGCCCGATGCTCCCTGTTCGCGAGTACCGCGAACAGATCCGACGCCGCATCTGAATCAATGCCAACGGTGAGGAAGTCATCGATGATCAGAAGGTCAACCTCGGACAGCTCATTCAATAGCTGCTGGTGTTTGATGCCGTCGTGTCTCGCGATCACGAGCCTGCGCGCGAGGTCATCCATTCGGGCGTAGGTGACCGAGTGCTCGTTGTGGCACGCGGCGATCCCTATCGCGCACGCGAGGAACGTTTTCCCGCCGCCAGTGGGCGACACGATCAGCAGGTTCGTCGCGTCGGCCCGCCACGCATGATTCGCGTAGCGTTTCATCCGAACCGGGGTAATCCCGCGCCCTTCCCGGTAATCGATCTCCGCGATCGTGGCGTGCGGGATCGGGAACCCGGCCTGCCTGATCAGCCGGTCGATCTTGTTCAACCGGCGCTGCTCTAACGTGTCATCGACGGCGGTGAGGAAGAGCTGCTCCGGGGTGAGATCATCGTTGGCTTCGTCACGGAGGAGTTCTTCCAGCCGGGTCGCGACGTGCGTGACTCTGAGCGCCCGGAACTTGTCGTAATCAATGCTCGTGAACATCACTGGCCCCCGTTCTCGTCGCGCGCATAATGCGAGGCGTCACGCACGTACACGTCCGAAGCCGGCGTGAACGTCACGGTACTCACGCGCTTCCGAGTCGACGCCGCCGGCGTCACCGCTGCTGATTTCTGCGTGTCGGTGGTGATACCCGCCATCAACCGCTTCAGCATCGTGTAAGTCGGGTACCCGCGACTGTTCAGTAGCTCCTGGCAGGCGGCCTCGAGCCTGGCCCGGTTGTTGCGGCCGAGAGTGCCGAGGATGTTCTGGCAGTCCAAATACCCTTGCGCTTCGACCTGGTGCCGATCAAGGATCTGCTCGATCACGTCCGTCGTTGCCGGGCCGAAGCTCGCCGCCCGGGCCGTGAACCATTTCCTCGACCACAACCCGTCAACATCCCGATGCTGGGCTGGCTGATGCTCCGGCAGCGTGGAGTACTGTCCCTTCCGGCCGGTGAGCCTGGCATGCTCGCAGATGATGTCGTGCCCATCGAACACGGTGATCATCGACGACGTGGCGCGCACCCGCAGCAACTGGCCGGCATGCTCATACGGGACGGAGTAGTGCTGCGATTCGCAGGTCAGGTGGTAGTTCCGCCCTACCTTCACCTCTTTCCAGACGACATCTTCGAAACGGTCCGTTGGGAGCGGGGCAAGCTCAGCGGCCTCTTCGGTTTCGAAGAGTTCCCACCGGGTAGTGCCGTTCGCTCGGCGCAGCACCCGGTTGATCTCGTACACCCGCTCATCGATCGCTTCGTTCACCTCGGCAAGAGTCGTCCATATGTCCTCGGCGAGGTATCCGATCACACGCTTGTTGATGACATTCACCGCGTTCTCGGCGGCGGCCTTGTCCCTGGGTTTCCGAGGTCGGGCGGGCACGATCGCGCACCCGTAATGCTCCGCGAGCTGCTGGTAACGGGCGTTGATCACACGCTCCCGGTCCCCGCGCCTGCGCTGATGCGTGGACGTCGTCGGGTTATCCGGAATGATCATCTTCACCACCCCACCAAAGAAGGTGAACGCTTGGGCGTGCGCGTCAAGCCACGCCTCGGACTTCTGGTTCAGATAGGCCCGACAGAACACCACCCCGGAGTACGGGAGCACCGCGACGAACAAGAACGCCTTCGCGATCTCCCCAGTGACGGGGTCGACGATATCGACCGTGTCACCTGCCCAATCGACTTGCATCGCCCGGCCCGGGACGTGCTGCATCGTCGCGACGAGATCATTCGTTCTGAGGTACTCGCTGAAAAGGTGGCAGTACTGCGAGTAGCCGTACTTCTTCCCACCACCCGAACGGCTGACATACCTCGACCAGGCCTGCTGCAGGGTGAAGTGCTGGTTCGATTTCATCGATTGCAGCACCCGACCGAACTCGGGTTGTTCGTACTCGTCCGAGACGCGTGCACGCCCGTCTGGGAACAACGCCCGGAGATCAGCGTCACTCATCACCGCAAGCCGAGCTGGGGTGATCTGATAAGAGGCGATCGTCTTCTTTGCCGCGGAAATATCGCGTCGAGAGCATCGAGTGTTCTCGACGATGTCGGTGTAGCTGTGCCCTGCGAGCACGAGCTCCATGATTTTTCGGTGGTTGGCCACTCTGCCGTCCTTCACTGGTAACAGCAGCACCCTGTGTGCTGCTGCACCTAGAAGACCCGAAAACGCGCGACAGCACCAGGCCTCCGGAATTGGGTACCAACTGGGTGGACTAGGCGTACCAACTCAGACGATCTGCCA
>NZ_JBFBML010000039.1:0-2813 GCF_040687075.1 Leucobacter sp. NPDC077196 | reverse complement strand
TGAGCTCGTCGCGAGCATCTGCAATCACAACGAAAACTAGCCCCCACATCCTTGAAGGATCACGAAACGGTTACACCACTCCACGGGACTTGACCAGAACGCGAACCTGGCCGCTTCACTTGCGCGTCTGCGTTGCGCGGTGCGGATCTATCGGTACTGAAACTTGCCGCGGATAGTCTGCTCACCGACTGCTCTGCTTCGAGCTTTCCGCCGGGCTTCGACCGCACCTGCGCGACCTCACGAGTGGGCTGGGCTTCGCGCCCCTCAACCAACGATGCTCGGTGCTCCTCGGTACTAGTGTAGTGGCGCTCGTAGCGGATCACTCGTGGACATGACTGCGCGAGCTGGGCTGCCGCGTCCTGTGACTTCGAGCGCCCATGCTCGGTGTCGAACAGCGGCCGAGCGTATGCGCTTGGCACCCATCGTCCGCCGAGTGCGTCTGCTTTGCCTGCCTCGGCTTCCTGCATCGCGTGCTGCCAGCGCTGCACGATTCGATCCTGCGATACCTCGAACGGCACCTCGACGTCGACGACCGTTACCTGGTAGCCAGCGTCCGCAAGATACGCCCCAAGCTCCACTGCTTTGTCTGGGTCGCTCAGTACCGTGTCGACGATGATGTTCGTTCCCTGGTCGATCATCTCTGTGCGCAGCGCGCGTGCAAGCATCGACGATTCTTCATGCACGAGTGAGGCAAGTTCAAGTGGATAGAACCGCTCCCCCTGCGCCTCTAAGTCGCGCACCTCTGGCGGTTTGATCCATTCCTCATAGCTGCCATCTGCCATCGCTTCGCGCAGCAACAGCTTCTTGAACTCGTCCGCGTCAATATTCACGTAGTGGTCTCGATCCGCGCCGAGCACGGTATCGGCGACTCGCCCTTTCCCGGCTCCTGGCGGGCCGGCCAGCACAAGTGCTCGACCTTCATCTTTCGCGTTCGGCGACTGGCTCACTACCGCGGCCTTAATGCGCTCGTGCGTCGCCCGTCGTACCGCTCTACGTGACCCGTTGGAGCGATACCAAGCAGGGTTTCTGGTAGTCGCGTGTGGGCCGTCTTTGTCGAGTGGGCCGCCGGCAGTAGAGAGCGCTTGGACAACCTCGATATGCCGCTGCTCCTCTGGGGTCACGCCGCCGTCATCCGTGCATCGATGCGATCGCCAATCTCGTCGTACAGCTCATCGTCGATCAGCCCACGGCTCAGCGCGCGGTCCAGGTCATCGACCGAGCCCGCAACGTCCATCAGCAGATCGTCGAACGCATCATTGGTCTGAGCCCGCGGCACATACTCCCAGCGCGTCAGCTCATCGACAAGCTGCGCGCGGTCGATCAGGCCGGCTGCGTATCGCTCGCAAATCTCGTAGGGATCTGCGCCAGAGAAACCTTCACGAGGCATCGGGATTGTGGCGGCCCTCTGCAATACCTTCTGCACGTTCGGCTGCGAGACCTTCACCAGATCGGCGATCGCCTTCTGACGCAATCCACGCTGTTTCAGCCGCAGCAGACTGCGCCGGTAGTCCAGCTCTCCGATGTTTCGCAAGTGCTGCGCCTTCCGTGCAGCGACCGCCTCGACGGGGATCTCGGTAATCGTCATAGTCTCCACCTCCGCTTCAAGTCTATCGCAAATATAACCATAGTTATACTGCTACTTTGTGAGCGCGCGCATGACGCTCGATGCGCCGACTCCGAGCACACGCCCGATGTGGGCGTAGCTCTGGTTCTCTGCGCGCATCTTCTCGGCCGCGGCGATCCGCTCGGCCGTCATCACGGTTGGGCGGCCGCCGACCCTTCCCTGGCTCCTGGCGTGCTCCAATCCAAGGCGCGTGTTCTCTCTGATCGTGTCGACGCGGAGCTGCGCGAAGACCACGACGATGCCATAGAGCGCCTTCCCCATCGGTGTAGTGGTGTCGATGGCGGGCTCTGTGAGACTTACGATGTTCAGGCCGCGGTCGTTCAGCTCGGACAGCACCTCGATCATCAGGCGCTCACTGCCGGCAAGTCGATCGAGCTTGCGGACCTTGATCGTGTCGCCGGAGCGCGCAGCTACGTCGATGAGCTTGCGCCACTCGGGGCGATCGGCGATGCGGCTCGATTCGCCGTGGTCGACGAACACGCGACTGCAGCCGGCCGCGCGCAGCTCGGCTTCCTGCGCGCCCGGATCTTGCTCTTTGCGCGAGACTCGCGCGTACCCAAATACTTCGGCCATGCCATAAACGGTACGCGCTCAGTATCGGTGCGTTTCAGTTTCGGTTGGGGGTTTCGGTGCGCCGCTGTTCGGCGTGTCATGCAGCGCCGCGACGTCGCCGAGCTGCACACCGAAAACGATCGTTATCGGTCGGCGCTCGTCGGCGGCAGAGCTGCATCGAGCACCTGCCCGATGCGGGTGCGCTCCTCGGTGTCGGCATCCGGGCCGTCCACGTCGTGACTCACTGGGGATCGTCGTACCAGCGCACGACGCCGTTGGCTGCGTGCGCTTCGCGCAGCGCGGCCGAGGCGGCATCGAACGCTGCGGCGGCACGGTGCAGCTCTGCCGCCGTGGTGACGGTGCCAGTTGCGCCGTCGCCGCGCCCGTCCTCGCCGTTGTAGTGCGTCCCGTCGACGACGCGCTCATGCCAGGCCGCGAGCTGGCCGAGCATGGGTACGTCGACGCCGACATACCTCCCGAACTGCGCACCGGCCGTACGCCTCAGTACAGCGTGCAGCGCCGTCGCGTCATCGAGGACGCGGGGGCTCTGTTGCAAAAATCGTGAAGCTTGAGCATGCTTGGCGGAGATTGGACGGACGGAACGATGACGGATTTCAAGTGGCGCCATTTCCAGGGT
>NZ_JBFBML010000038.1:0-3617 GCF_040687075.1 Leucobacter sp. NPDC077196 | reverse complement strand
ACCCTGGAAATGGCGCCACTTGAAATCCGTCATCGTTCCGTCCGTCCAATCTCCGCCAAGCATGCTCAAGCTTCACGATTTTTGCAACAGAGCCCTCGCAAGATCACCGTGCGGGCCACCTCGCAAGCCCCGCCCTCCTTCGGCAAGGACGCCCTGGGCACGGGTGCGGATCTGAAACTGATCAACAAGACGAGCGACACGGCCACGTACCGGTTGTCGTTTGATCTGCCGTCGGATGTCTCGGGGTATCAGGGGCTCACGCTGTCGGACACGCTCCCGGACGAGTTGGCGTATCAGTCCGATTCGGGGCTGGCGGGTGCCGCGGCGACCGTGAACGGGCAGGACCTGTCCTGGACGCTGACCCAGGCGCAGATCGCCGCGGCCGCGGGATCCACCGTGTCCGTGGACGTGACGGTGAAGCTGTCGGCGGCCGCGACGTCGCAGGACAACGGCGCGGTCACGAACACCGCCGCCCTGCACGTCGACTACGACCCGTCGATGCCGGACCCGCCGGCGGACCCCGATCCCGCCACGAACACCGAACTCGAGATCGGGCTGCCGGACGCGCCGTCCGGGTTCACGAAGGTGAAGTCGGACGGCGACGGGATCCTCAACAGCCTGGAGGAGACGGCCGAGTACACGATCTCCATGAACGTGCCGGCGGACGTGTCGGAGTACGCGTCGATCGTGGCGACGGACGCCGTGCCGAGCACGTTGCAGATCGTCGGTTCCCCGACGACGGCGTCCGGCACCGCGTCCGCGTCCGGTAACACCGTGACGTGGACGCTGGACACGCCGGCGCAACTGGCGGACGCGGCGGGGAAGACGATCACCCTGACGATCCCCGTCAGGGCGGCAGCGAACGCGACGGCCGCCGACAACGGGGTGATCACGAACACCGCGAACACGACGGTCACCTTCTCGGACGCCTCGACCGAGGACCTCCCGCCGGCCACGAACACGGAGGTGGAGCTGCGGCTGACGCCCGCGCCGACCGGGCTGACGAAGGCGCTGTCGAGCGGCGAGGCGGGCAAGCCCGCATGGGACGCGGGCGTGCTGAATCACGCGGATGACGCGGTGCAGTTCCAGGTGTCGGCGAAGCTTCCGGCGGACGTGCGCAACTACGCGTCGTTCACGCTGATCGATACGCTGCCGGCCGGCCTCGCGGTCGAGGGGACGCCGAGCGTGGACGCGGACGGCGCCGACGTCACCGGCCTCGGCACCTTCACCGCGGCCTCCACCCGGTGGACCGTCGACCTCACCGACGCGTCGAACGCGGCGGCCCTCGCCGGCAAGACCCTCACCATGACCCTCGCGGTCGCGGGCGACGGGATCGATGACACGGACAACGGGACGCTGACGAACACCGGCTCGTGGGCGGTGACGCCCATCCAGGATGCGCAGGATCCGGCCGACCCCGACCCCGACCCCGAGAACGTGGTGGTCTCCTACCCCGAGCCCATCGACCCGGACAGCGTGTTCAAGGACGCGCAGGGCTCGGGCGCCGACCTGAAGCTCATCAACAAGTCGCCGACCTCGCCGGACACCGCGACCTACCGCCTCGGCTTCACCCTCCCGCAGGACGTGTCCGACTACGCGGGCGTCACCCTGACGGACGCACTGCCGGCCGAGCTGGAGTACGTGTCCGACACGGGGCTCGCCGGGGTGAACGCCACGGTCGCCGGCCAGACGCTGACCTGGGCGCTGGATCAGGCGACCGTGCAGGCGAACGCCGGGCAGGCGCTGACCGTGGACGTTGTGGTGAAGGTCGCGTCGGGCGCGATCTCGGCCGACAACGGCGCCCTCACGAACACGGCGACCGTCTCGGTGCAGTGGGATCCGAACCTGCCGGGCGACCAGCAGCCGGAGGACCCGGAGCCGAAGCCGAACACCGAGGTGGAACTGGGCCTGCCCGACCCGCCGGGGGCGTTCACGAAGATCGTCTCCGAGGGCGACGGCGTCCTGGGCTCCCTCGACGAGACCGCGACGTACCGGATCTCGATGAACATCCCGCAGGACGTCAGCGAGTACCAGGAGGTGCGGATCACCGACCAGGTGCCGGCCCTGCTGCAGATCGTCGGCGACCCGGCCACCGACTCCGGCACCTCGAGGTCGCGGGCGCCACGCCCCGCGAACTGGGCCTCAGCCGGGGCGCCGCGCTGCGCGGAAGCCTCGGGGGCGCCTACACGAAGTACGCGGAGCTGTTCCGCGTGCTGGGCGTGGACGAGGAGCGCGAGCGCGACGGCGTCGCGCGGGTCGTCTCCGCGCTGCGCGGCTGGCGGCCGGGGCTGCTCGAGCAGTTCGAGGGGATCGCCGAGGGGGCCGGCGTCGAGCTCTCGCAGGTCGTCGCGCTCAACGCCCGCACCGAGATCATCGCCCTCGGCGAGAAGCCGTCGAGCGAGTGCTCGACGCTCACGGCCGAGATCGGCGACCACCGCTACGGCGTGCAGACCTGGGACTGGCACGTCGAGCTCGATCCGTTCTGGCACACGCACACGGTCTCCGGCCCCGGGCTGCGCTACGCCGGCCTGACCGAGCAGGGCATCCTCTCGAAGATCGGCGTGAACGAGGCCGGCCTGGCCCTGCACTTCAACATCCTCGGGCACCGCGAGGATCGCCCCGACGGTGTGCCCATGCACGTGCTCTCGAGCGTGGTGCTCTCGGAGTGCCGTTCCGTCGACGAGGCCATCGAGCTGATCCGCGAGGCGCCGATCGCGTCGTCCTCGGCGTTCACGATGCTCGACGCGCAGCGCGCAGTGTCGGTCGAGATGAGCCCCGCGGGGGTGTTCGTGATCGAGGCGGTCGCGGGCTCGGTGCAGCGCACCAATCACTTCCAGCACGAGACGCCGCTCGCGGCGCAGAAGTCCGAGATCTACGAGCCCGACTCCTCGGAGCGCCTCGCGCTCGTGCGCGCGCGCCTCGCCGAGGGCCTGCCGGTCGCTCCGGGGGACCTGGTGCGGGTGCTGCTGACCGAGGAGGGCGAGCCGCCGCTCACCTGCCGCGCCGACATGTCCAAGGGCTACGGGGACCGGTGGGCCACCCTCGCGACGCTCATCACCGACCCGGAGGCCCGCACGATCCGGATCCTCGACGGCATGCCCACCGAGGCCGAGACGGGGGAGTGGCGCACGCTGACGGTGTGAGGCGCGGGCACCGGCCGGCGTGCGCCCGCCCATCGGGCACGGGCCGCAGGGCTCCCCCCGGCGCCGGGGGACCGGCCGGCCGGGCGCCTCCCGGGCACCCGGCGGGCTGTCGCCGCCGGGGGCACCGAGCGCCCTCTCCCGATCGCCTGCCGGCTGCGTCGCCCCGTCCCCGACGACTCCGCGCCGTCGGGAGATGCACGATTCTCGCGGGATCTCGACGCCTCCTGACCAGCGCGCATGGGGCGGACTCGCCTCAGCGGCGGAGGACCGGGAGCCGGGAGGCCCGGAGCATCCGCCGATGCGCCGGATGACGAGTCGGTCGAGACGAGGATCTCGTGGGGCGGTGGGTGCCGTGCATCTTTACATAAATCGTTTTACTGGCTCATCGCATTTGTGAGTGTAGAACCGGTCTGAACCCACCAGCCTCGAGCAACGACCTCGCGATGTAGTTCGTGAGGTTCCGGAACCCGAGCG
>NZ_JBFBML010000037.1:3156-4948 GCF_040687075.1 Leucobacter sp. NPDC077196 | reverse complement strand
GACAGGTTGCCGTTCGGAGCTTCCCTTGGTTGGGTGTGACGGGTGGTGTCTGGTCTTTGAGAACTCAATAGTGTGCACTTAAATTGTCATATGCCAATTTAATTTATAATCCCCGACACCTGCGTTTGTGGGTGTGGGAGATTCCTTTTTTGGATAACAAGAATCGTCAGTATTGATGGTTCTGTTGCCAGATTGAACTCGTCGCATGTCCCGGTTTTTCCCTGGGGCGTGTGGCAATCGTTTTTTACGGAGAGTTTGATCCTGGCTCAGGACGAACGCTGGCGGCGTGCTTAACACATGCAAGTCGAACGCTGAAGCTCCCAGCTTGCTGGGGGTGGATGAGTGGCGAACGGGTGAGTAACACGTGAGTAACCTGCCCCGAACTCTGGGATAAGCGCTGGAAACGGCGTCTAATACTGGATATGTCCTATCACCGCATGGTGTGTAGGTGGAAAGAATTTTGGTTCGGGATGGACTCGCGGCCTATCAGCTAGATGGTGAGGTAATGGCTCACCATGGCGACGACGGGTAGCCGGCCTGAGAGGGTGACCGGCCACACTGGGACTGAGACACGGCCCAGACTCCTACGGGAGGCAGCAGTGGGGAATATTGCACAATGGGCGCAAGCCTGATGCAGCAACGCCGCGTGAGGGATGACGGCCTTCGGGTTGTAAACCTCTTTTAGTAGGGAAGAAGCGAAAGTGACGGTACCTGCAGAAAAAGCACCGGCTAACTACGTGCCAGCAGCCGCGGTAATACGTAGGGTGCAAGCGTTGTCCGGAATTATTGGGCGTAAAGAGCTCGTAGGCGGCTTGTCGCGTCTGCTGTGAAAACCAGAGGCTCAACCTCTGGCCTGCAGTGGGTACGGGCAAGCTAGAGTGCGGTAGGGGAGATTGGAATTCCTGGTGTAGCGGTGGAATGCGCAGATATCAGGAGGAACACCGATGGCGAAGGCAGATCTCTGGGCCGTAACTGACGCTGAGGAGCGAAAGCATGGGGAGCGAACAGGATTAGATACCCTGGTAGTCCATGCCGTAAACGTTGGGAACTAGATGTAGGGCCTGTTCCACGGGTTCTGTGTCGTAGCTAACGCATTAAGTTCCCCGCCTGGGGAGTACGGCCGCAAGGCTAAAACTCAAAGGAATTGACGGGGGCCCGCACAAGCGGCGGAGCATGCGGATTAATTCGATGCAACGCGAAGAACCTTACCAAGGCTTGACATATACGAGAACACTGTAGAGATACAGGACTCTTTGGACACTCGTAAACAGGTGGTGCATGGTTGTCGTCAGCTCGTGTCGTGAGATGTTCGGTTAAGTCCGGCAACGAGCGCAACCCTCGTCCTATGTTGCCAGCACGTAATGGTGGGAACTCATGGGATACTGCCGTGGTCAACACGGAGGAAGGTGGGGATGACGTCAAATCATCATGCCCCTTATGTCTTGGGCTTCACGCATGCTACAATGGCCGATACAAAGGGCTGCGATACCGCGAGGTGGAGCGAATCCCAAAAAGTCGGTCTCAGTTCGGATTGGGGTCTGCAACTCGACCCCATGAAGTCGGAGTCGCTAGTAATCGCAGATCAGCAACGCTGCGGTGAATACGTTCCCGGGCCTTGTACACACCGCCCGTCAAGTCATGAAAGTCGGTAACACCCGAAGCCGGTGGCCTAACCCCTTGTGGGAGGGAGCTGTCGAAGGTGGGACTGGTGATTAGGACTAAGTCGTAACAAGGTAGCCGTACCGGAAGGTGCGGCTGGATCACCTCCTTTCTAAGGAGCACTCGACACCCC
>NZ_JBFBML010000037.1:0-3058 GCF_040687075.1 Leucobacter sp. NPDC077196 | reverse complement strand
CGCGTACCTGGTGACTCCCGCCTGAATATATAGGGCGGGTAGAGGGAACGTGGGGAAGTGAAACATCTCAGTACCCACAGGAAGAGAAAACAACAGTGATTCCGGGAGTAGTGGCGAGCGAAACCGGATGAGGCTAAACCGGTCATGTGTGATACCTAGCAGGGGTTGCATGGTCGGGGTTGTGGGACGTGCCGTGAAGGGCTGCTGACCTTCGAACGTGAGAGTGAAGCTATAGGAGAACGCCTTGGAATGGGCGACCGGAGTGGGTGAGAGTCCCGTATCCGAAATGGTTTTACCGCGTGGTGTGTATCCCAAGTAGCACGGGGCCCGAGAAATCCCGTGTGAATCTGTCAGGACCACCTGATAAGCCTAAATACTTCCAGATGACCGATAGCGGACTAGTACCGTGAGGGAAAGGTGAAAAGTACCCCGGGAGGGGAGTGAAATAGTACCTGAAACCGTTTGCTTACAATCCGTCGGAGCAGGCTTTGTATCTGTGACGGCGTGCCTTTTGAAGAATGAGCCTGCGAGTTAGCGATATGTGGCGAGGTTAACCCGTGAGGGGCAGCCGTAGCGAAAGCGAGTCTGAATAGGGCGACCCAGTCGCATGTCCTAGACCCGAAGCGAAGTGATCTATCCATGGCCAGGTTGAAGCGACGGTAAGACGTCGTGGAGGACCGAACCCACTTAGGTTGAAAACTGAGGGGATGAGCTGTGGATAGGGGTGAAAGGCCAATCAAACTTCGTGATAGCTGGTTCTCTCCGAAATGCATTTAGGTGCAGCGTTGCGTGTTTCTTGCCGGAGGTAGAGCTACTGGATGGCCGATGGGCCCTACAAGGTTACTGACGTCAGCTAAACTCCGAATGCCGGTAAGTGAGAGCGCAGCAGTGAGACTGTGGGGGATAAGCTTCATAGTCGAGAGGGAAACAACCCAGATCACCAACTAAGGTCCCAAAGCGCGTGCTAAGTGGAAAAGGATGTGGAGTTGCTGTGACAACCAGGAGGTTGGCTTAGAAGCAGCCACCCTTGAAAGAGTGCGTAATAGCTCACTGGTCAAGTGATTCCGCGCCGACAATGTAACGGGGCTCAAGCACGCCACCGAAGTTGTGGCATTCATATAACAGGTAGGCCTTCGTGGTCCAGCCGTATGGATGGGTAGGAGAGCGTCGTGTGGCGAGTGAAGCGGCGGTGTGAACCAGTCGTGGATGCCACACGAGTGAGAATGCAGGCATGAGTAGCGAAAGACGGGTGAGAAACCCGTCCTCCGGAAGACCAAGGGTTCCAGGGTCAAGCTAATCTTCCCTGGGTAAGTCGGGACCTAAGGCGAGGCCGACAGGCGTAGTCGATGGACAACGGGTTGATATTCCCGTACCGGCGGTAAACCGTCAAAGACCTAACCAGTAGTGCTCAGCTATCCAAAGCTTGTTACGGATCCTTCGGGTGATGTGCGGGTGGAGGTTGCGAACCCAGACTGGGGTGGTGAGCGTGAGGTGTGACGCAGGAAGGTAGCCTGTGCCGGGCGATGGTTGTCCCGGTGTAAATGTGTAGCCCGTCGATTATGAATAGTTTTCGGCTTTGGGTGAGACATGATGCGGACCCGTATGGGGAAGCAGGTGATCCTATGCTGCCAAGAAAAGCATCGACGTGAGGTTTGCTGTTGCCCGTACCCCAAACCGACTCAGGTGGTCAGGTAGAGAATACTCAGGAGATCGAGATAATCATGGTGAAGGAACTCGGCAAAATGCCCCCGTAACTTCGGGAGAAGGGGGGCCATCCACTTATACCAACTTGCTTGGGAAAGGGTGTGGTGGCCGCAGAGACCAGTGGGAAGCGACTGTTTACTAAAAACACAGGTCCGTGCTAACACGCAAGTGGATGTATACGGACTGACGCCTGCCCGGTGCTGGAAGGTTAAGAGGAGAGGTTAGACCTTTGGGTCGAAGCTTTGAATTTAAGCCCCAGTAAACGGCGGTGGTAACTATAACCATCCTAAGGTAGCGAAATTCCTTGTCGGGTAAGTTCCGACCTGCACGAATGGCGTAACGACTTCCCAGCTGTCTCCACCGTGAACTCGGCGAAATTGCAGTACGAGTAAAGATGCTCGTTACGCGCAGAAGGACGGAAAGACCCCGTGACCTTTACTACAGCTTGGTATTGGTGTTCGGTGTGGCTTGTGTAGGATAGGTGGGAGACTGTGAAGCTCAGACGCTAGTTTGGGTGGAGTCGTTGTTGAAATACCACTCTGGTCATATTGGATATCTAACTACGGACCCTGATCGGGTTCTGGGACAGTGCCTGGTGGGTAGTTTAACTGGGGCGGTTGCCTCCCAAAAAGTAACGGAGGCGCCCAAAGGTTCCCTCAACCTGGTTGGCAATCAGGTGGCGAGTGTAAGTGCACAAGGGAGCTTGACTGTGAGACTGACAGGTCGAGCAGGGACGAAAGTCGGGACTAGTGATCCGGCAGTGGCTTGTGGAAGCGCTGTCGCTCAACGGATAAAAGGTACCTCGGGGATAACAGGCTGATCTTGCCCAAGAGTCCATATCGACGGCATGGTTTGGCACCTCGATGTCGGCTCGTCGCATCCTGGGGCTGGAGTTGGTCCCAAGGGTTGGGCTGTTCGCCCATTAAAGCGGTACGCGAGCTGGGTTTAGAACGTCGTGAGACAGTTCGGTCCCTATCCTCTGCGCGCGTTGGAGATTTGAGAGGATCTGACCCTAGTACGAGAGGACCGGGTTGGACGGACCTCTGGTGTGCCAGTTGTTCTGCCAAGGGCATGGCTGGTTGGCTACGTTCGGGATGGATAACCGCTGAAAGCATCTAAGCGGGAAGCCGGCCTCGAGATGAGATCTCCGTCACCCTTGTGGTGGTGAGGCTCCCAGTAGATTACTGGGTTGATAGGCCAGATGTGGAAGCACTGTAAGGTGTGGAGCTGACTGGTACTAATAAGCCGATGACTTGATTTCTTCTTCCCCTTGAATGGGGAGGGCATGAGTATCTTCAGTAACGATTGTTTCGCGTCCACTTTGTGGTTCTAGACGTACGGCCACACACGTCCA
>NZ_JBFBML010000036.1:0-5803 GCF_040687075.1 Leucobacter sp. NPDC077196 | reverse complement strand
CGAGTGGGATGTGAGAGTTTCCTCGAAGGAAGATCCCGGTGGCCACGCTGACGTTTACTGGCCGGGATCGTTACACCACTCTACGGGGCACTACTCCGCGCAGATCCTCAAAACAAATGGGTGGCGCTGGGGCCGCAGCATCTCCGCCTGGTACGTCCCGAACAGCCGCGACCGCCTGCCCAAGGATTACGTCATCACCCGCACCGCCTCAGCGCTCGAAACCGCAGGCTACGCGCTGGCCCTCGAAATCGACCGCACCACCCGCAGCACCGGAGAAGTCGAAGCAGGCAAGGCCATGCGCCAGGCCAACCGCGCCGACGCGCTCGAAGCGAAGGCGCTGCGCAAGAGCGCAGACGCACACCAGGCATGGAACCGGGCAGACGCGGCCGGTAACGCGCTCCCCGAGGGTGGCGAGCCCATCAAGATCGGCCACCACTCCGAGCAGCGCCACCGCAACGCCATCGAGAAGGCACACCGCCGCATGGGGCAGGCGATCGCAGCCGACGCCGAGGCCAAGGAAACCGCACGGCGCGCCCGCGTCGCGGCCGCCACCACGAGCGCCCGCTACAAGCCCGTGACCGTCGCGAACCGCATCGAGAAAATCACCGCCGACATTCGCCGAGTCGAGCGCAGCATCTCGGCCGACGTCTACGACCGCGAAACCGGATACAAGCCCGCCACCGCAGAGCAGCAGGTCAAGCGCGCCGAGCACTACGCGCCCCAGCTCGACGAGCTGCGCGACCAGCTCGCCTACTGGCAGCAGATCCGCGCCGACCAGATCGCCACCGGCCAGGCCACAAACTACAGCCGCGAAACCGTCAAGAAAGGCGACGCCGTGAAGATCCGCGGCACCTGGTCACTCGTGCAGCGCGCCAACCCCAAGACCGTGCGCATCCAGGTTGAAGCCGGATGGGATCTGGCCTACGCCTGGGCCGAAGTGCAGGACCACCGCCCCGCAGCAGAATAGAGGCATTATCCCCAATAGAGGCATAAGGGGCCGCGCGCAGAGCGTGGCCCCAGTCGCACCCCGCCGGGGCGCGACGCGAGGGTGCGACCCCCTCGCGCTCCCCCAGCTCGAACCGACGGAGCGGCCCGAGCAAGACGCCGGCCGGCAAGCCGGCCGCAGCAGGCGCAAGCGCCCAATTTATTGCCGTTGATGCCTTCGGCACTGTAGCAACCGCTCCGCTACGCGCATCCGTCCGGGCAGCCGCTGCGCGGCCTTCCTTGACGCGCCGGCCTCGCCCGTCTCTCGCTCCGCTCGGCCGCGCAGGGCCAGCACTACTCCTGCACTCCGCTGCCGCGCTCGCTGTGGCACTACGTGCCATCAACGGCAAAAAAATGAGAGGAAGAGAACCCATGCAGAGCATCACCACCATCACCACGTTCGTGCCCGTCGTCGACGACACCGAGATTCAGCGCCAGTTGCGCAAGCTCGGCGAGCGCGAAGAAGACCTCGCCCACCACGCCCGCGCCGGATACGCGCTTGCGCACACCGCAACCGTTACCGGCCCCGACTTCACAACGTTCGTTGACACGCTCACCCGAGACAACGAAACCAGCAACTAATAGAGGCATTATCCCCAATAGAGACAATGGAGGCATTAGAGATGACGAACACCGACCAGCAACAGGCCATCGAACGATTCATCGCCTACTGGGATGAAGGGATGGCCGCCGACCTCGCCCCCAGACTCACATGCGGCGAAACCGAGGCGATCGCGGATCTGCTCACCGCACACGAGCGCCGCGACCTCGCGGCCGAGTGGATCAACCAGCACAGCTACACCGACGACTCAGGCGACAGCCACCACCGCAGCGCAGGCCAGGGCATCCGCTACGAGCTGGCCACCATCACCGAATCGGTCGCCGTGGTCGAGCTGAACGAGGAAGACCCCAGCGCATTCGGTGCCGGGCACCTGGTGCTCTACCGCGCCGACGACAAGACCCGCCGATTCGCGATCACCGAGCGCACCGACAAGCCCGAGGACGACGACACCCGCGAAGTCATCGGCTGGCACTGGTGCGCCGAGCGCTACCAAGCAGGAGGCTGGACCCCCGACGCGGAGGGCGAGACGACCGACGACGACCTATCCGCACTCGTCGAGGCCGCCTGGACATGGGCCACCCGGTGAACCGAAACCGCGCCCCTCACGGGGCGCGGTGCGAGGGTGCGACCCCCTCGCACTCCCCCAGTTCGAGCCGACGGAGCGGCCCGAACATGACGACGGCCGGCAAGCCGGCCGCAGTAGGCGCAAGCGCCCAATTTATTGCCGTTGATGCCTTCGGCAGCATAGCGACCGCTCTGCTTCACGCATCCGTCCGGTCGGCCGCTGCGCGGCCTTCCTTGACGCGACGCTCTCGCCCGTCTCTCGCTGCGCTCGGCCGTGCGGGTGCGTCACTACGGTTGCGCTCCGCTGCCGCGCTCGCGCTGGCACAGGGTGCCATCAACGGCAAAAAAATTTGAGGGGTGAAGAGAGAATGAGCACCATGAACACCGACAGCCTGACGGTCTACACCAAGCCCGGATGCGTGCAGTGCACCGCGACGTACCGCGCACTCGACGCGAACGGCATCCTGTACGACGTCGTCGACCTCAGCGAGAACGACACCGCCACGGAGTACGTGAAGCAGCTCGGCTACCTCAGCGCCCCCGTCGTAGTCGTCAACGAGCACGAGCACTGGGCCGGCTTCCGAATCGACCTCATCGAACAGCTCGCCGCACGCCTCGGCGAGTAACCCAGCCATCAATAGAGGCATTATCCCTAATAGAGACAATGGAGACACCATGACTGCACACGAGGCCTTCGGCCCCATTATCGCTAGCTACACCCGAGCCCAGGCGCTCGATGACGGAGCGCTCGTCGACGTTACCGAGATGGCGCAAGACGCGCGATTCCGTGTACCCGTCGCGCTCACGCGAGAAGCGTGGGCCGAGGTGGTCGCGTGGGATGAAGACAGGCCCGAGCCGCAGGACGAAAGCGGCCGGCTCTGGGATGTTCTCTACCTCGCAGGCCATGCCGCATCGAGAACGGCCGGCAGTAACCGCGTGACCTTCCAGGTGCTGCGCGTGCCCAACGAGAACCGCGGCCACGATTGGAACCAGCCCGAGCCGATCGAGCTGGCTCTGCACATCGGCCCCGGCGACACCGCAGAACCCGTCATAACCATCATGCTCCCGAACGAATCCTGAAACACTAATGCCTCTATTGTCCCTAATAGAGGCATTAGGTATAATAGAACTACATCGACCAGTACCCGCACACGAAAGGAACCGCAATGAGCTACATCACCCGCACAGGAAACCTCGTCGAAGCCCCAACCCTTCGCCGCAACGACAAGGACACGCCGTACACCTACGCCCGCGTCGCCGTCTCTGATCGACTCAGGGACAAGGACACCGGCGAATGGTACGACGGCCCCACGATCTTCTACTCAGTGAACGTGACCGGCCAGCAGGCGGAACAGCTCGTCGAGGCAGCCGAGATCTCCGGCAACATTCGCGTCACCTTCTCCGGCGATTACCGCGTCACCTCGTACAAGCCCGAGGGCGGCGAGGAGCGCGTGCAGCACGAGGTGCGAGCAGATGAGGTAGGCGTCAGCCTCCGAAACCAGCGCGTCACCGTTTCGAAGATCCGACAGGGCGACTGACGATCGCCCCCAGGGAGGGCCGCAACCCGCGGCCCTCCCAATAAATAGGTCTAATAGAGGCATTAGAGATAGAGAGTTGGAACCATGAGCGCAACCCGTGAGGCCGTCATCCTGACCGCCTGCAACCAGAAAGGCGGCGTGGGCAAATCGACCACGCTGTACCACCTCACCCGCGCCGCGGTGAACGACGGCCTGCGCGTGCTCGTCGTCGACGCGGACCCCCAGGGCAACATCACCCAGGTGCTCACCGAGGGTGTCGGGGAGGAAGAACCCGGCCTCGCTGACGTGCTCAGCGAATACGCCAGCGAAACCCTCGAAGAGGTCATCGTGCCAGCAATCTGGGAAGGCGTCGAGGTCGTGCCCACCACAGGCGAAACACTCGGTATTGTCCGCGACCAGCTCGTGATCGCCGGCGCCGGCCGCGAGGCACGCATGCGGAAAGTGCTAGAGCCCGTACGCGGCCGCTACGACCTGATCTTGATCGACTGTGGGCCGAGCCTCGATCAGCTCGTCACCAACGCTCTCACAGCCGCTGACGGCGCACTCGTGGTCACTCAGACCAAGCTCTGGTCGACCAACGGCCTCGCAAAGCTGCTCGATACCATCACGGTAGTCAACCAGAGCTACAACCCCCGCTTGCGCGTCGCAGGAATCGTGCTCAACCAGCACGAAGCTCGCACCATCGGCGGAACCCATTGGGCCGAGGAAATCACGGCCGCAGCGGAAACCCGAGGCCTGCCGCTGCTCGCGCCGCCAGTACCCAAGCGCCAGGCGATCGCCGACGCCACCGAAGAATCACGCGGCCTCGATGAAGGCGACACCGACGCGCGCGAACTCGCGAAGATCTACGCCGGTTACATCGCCGAACTGACCGGAAGGAACGAACGATGAGCACTGAACGCAAGAGGCGCACATCGAGCCTGGCAGGGCTCACGCCAGTAACCACTCACCCGGCGTCAGAGCCAGCGGCCGAGACTCCTGCAGTCCAGGCACCCGCTGCGCCCGTAGCGCCCCGCACGCGGCCGAAGGCGCAGCCCTCAAAGGGAAGCCGCAAGATGAATTACTACGCGGATGAAGACCAGCAGGGCCGCATCCGCGCCGCGTACTACGCCGGCCGCGACACGTACGGATGGCAGACCCTCACCGACATGCAGAACCAGATCATCATGCAGCACGTGGAACAGCTAGAGCGGGAGTTCAACGGGGGAGCGCCGTTCGAGCCCGTGCACCCCGGCTCCATCTCCCGAGGCCGCCCCCTCGAATAACGGCCCACTGTCCGAGGTCCGCGAAAGGATGACGTGATGAACACCGATACCGACTTCCAGGCACGCTGGCCCGAGCTGTTCGAACCCCTCACGCAGCAGCAACGAGAACAAGCCATCGGCGCGTGCTGGTACGTGCTCAACGATGGCTTCCCGATCGCCAGGGAGACCGTGCAGCGCATCACTACGTTACTCGTCGACGACCCCCAGCAATTCGCGATCCTCTACGCGCTGTACACCGAGGCCAAGGGCGCGGGATATGAGGATCTGGCCGAGCGCGCGGAGCGCGGCGAACTGACCGTGAAGCCAGGCGGCGTCAGCTTGCAGGGGGACGCTGCCGCTGCCGAAGCCCGACGCGCACTCATGGATGCGACCGGCGTGACAAACATCGAAGACGTCACTAGTGCTGCGCTCGGACGCCCGACCGCAGACGCGGATGAAATCGGCGTCGACCCCACAACGAAGGATTGACAGACCAATGGCTATCAACGAAGAAACGCGACAGCTCGAAATCGCACGCGAGGTCGAAGCACTGACACGTACGCTCGCGCACTCGACGCGCACCGTTCCCAACCCGAGCGAGTCATACAACCTACTCGCCGAACTGTGGCTCACCGTGGATCACTTGCAGCAGGTCTCCCAGCAGCTCGCACAGTGGCACCAGGGCGTCATCGACGGCACCCACTACAACGGCCTCGACGGGGAAAAGTATGCCCCAGAAAACGTCGTGCCGTTTCTGCACAGTGCTGCAATCGCGCTCGGGGAAGCATACGGGGCGATCGGCTCGGCGCACTCGATGGCTCTGTTGCAAAGATTGGCGGCAGTCAGAGGTAGGCTGTCGCTCTGCGCCGATCAGGCGGCTGCTGCGAAATGGTGGTTGAGCATGCCCATGG
>NZ_JBFBML010000035.1:0-6093 GCF_040687075.1 Leucobacter sp. NPDC077196 | reverse complement strand
GGAACTCTTTGGGGTAGCGAGGGGGCATAGGTTCATCCTTCCAGGCCAGCAGAAACTAGCCATGTTGAATGTCACCTAAACGTGCATCAGACCCCTCATGAAGAAGGCGAGTGAGCGATCCCTGGTGCTCGTCATGCCGAAAGCTAACCCAACGAGCTCTGAGCTAGTTAAGGCGGGGGCAGAGGCGCACTACTACGGTGACGCAGACTTCAAACTTCGAAGCAGGTTCACGGTCGTTAACTCGAACAGGGGTGACGCGTGGGTGGCTGTCGGTTATGGACGCAAAGGTGCGCACATGATCCGGGAATTCCATTCCAGCGACGACCCGACGCTGAACATGGCAAAGGATCTGATCGACATTGCACGCCGTCTTGCAGAGAAGGGAGCACGTTGACCGAGCCAGTGAGGTTCTACGATCGCAAGGACGAGACTGCAATCATTCGCGAATGGGACTCGATTGCTCCGATCCGGGATCGCCAGGTGGCTTCACATCAGGACGCGTCGTATGAGCGCGTCCTCGAACCGTGGATCCTCGGAAGGGTTGATCGCTCTACCGCGCATAGTATCGTCGACGTGGGGTGCGGGACGGGGAGGCTTACATCCAAGTTGCGGCTCCGAGCTGACGAAACAGTCGGGATCGATCCGAGTGCGGTGAGCATCAGACTGGCTCGCGCGCACGATGATGCGACGCGATTTGACATCGCTACGGCCGAAGATTGGGTACGTTGCGACTCCGAGGCGCGATTCGACTTAGCTGTGGCGAACATGGTTCTCATGGATGCGCTTGATTTGGATGGGATTGTCGGTGCCCTCGCGACTCTCGCGCGAGGTGGTGGAGTGCTCGCAACTATTGCTCATCCGGCCTTCTGGCCGATTTACTGGGACTATGCGGGCAGCGACGGTTTCAGTTACCTCGATGAGACCGTAGTTGAAACCCCGTTTAGGACAAGCTCCAAGTCTTACGGGCTAGTAGCTACTCATGTTCACCGGCCTATTGAAACGTACCTAAGTTCATTTAATCGGCACGGGCTAGTAGTGACGGCTTTCGAAGAGCTGCGCGGGCCGGAGAGCATCGAGAAGTTCCCCTATCCGCGGTTCATTGGCATCGAAGCATCAGTTCTGCCGTGAGGCTGCCGTAGCGAAGGAGATCCGCAAGGTCATGATCGCGCAGCGGCCTAGAAGGAGTCGCCGAGGCGGAGCAAGAAATTGATCTAAGCGATGCCTTCGCCCGCGAGGGCGGCGGCTCCGAGTGCGAAGAACACGCCGACGTTGCCGCGCTGCGCGATCTGCGCGTTCCCGGTCGAGGAAGCGATGGCCCAGGCGATCGCGGAGATGATGAGCATCAGCACCGCGACGATCAGCACGAATCTGAGCAGCGCTCCCACGATCGGCACGAGGGTCGATTTCCCGCCGACGCCGCTGAAAGCCGGGTACACATTCTCCGACGCGACCCTCGTCGAAACGACGGCCAGGAGCGGGACGGTGAGTGTGTCCATGAGCGGTCTCCAACAGGCAGGGGTGTGGGCGGGCACCCGTCAGGTGCGCCACCCGCACGCAAGCCCCTTAACTAGTTCGGCGGCGCAGACGGGGCTACCACCGATCGGTGCTTCGATACCTTCGACGCCGCGCTCCGCCAGCTAGGGTTCGGCGTCGACTGTGTCTCCGCTGCAGGGGTGGACTTGGCGGTGCAAGTGGGGGGGGGGGGGGAGTGGCCGCTGGAGCCGACATCGCTGATGCGCTGCCCCGCCGTGACGCGGTCGCCCGCGGAGACGTGGATGCCGTGCGCTTACATGTGCACGCATATCGTTGCGACCTCCTTGCCGCGGAGGGTGTGCTCGATGGTGATCTGCCCGGAGAACCCGTCCTCTAGCCCGCATAGGTCACGACGCCGTCAGCGAGAACGAAGATCGGCCCCGTCTTAAGCTGGAAGCTACCGGCAGCCTGATTCTGGTCGCTACGGGCAGCCAAGATCGCACCCGGTAAGGACCACCTCGGTCGTCCGCCATTTATAGGCACAGGCGGAGCCTTTAGAAGTGGTGGACGCTGTAGCGAAGCGCAGAGGTTTAGCCCCACGCCGAGCTCGCCCCGACTACCGGGTTCAGTTGCCAGATAGAGTCACTACCAAATCGACAACTGTGAGGTGGGTCCCGTTGCACATTGAGTCAATGCGTCTGCGGAACTTCCGTTGCTTTAGCGACGAATCGGTGCCAATTACGCTTGAATCGGGTCTTACTGCGCTCATCGGTACCAACGGGACGGGGAAAACTGCCGCTTGCCTGGCTCTACAGCGCATGTTCGGCATTTCCTCAGAGGAGCGCACCGTACGCCTCGATGACTTCCACGTGCCCGCCACCGAGATGCCCGGGGTCACACCAGAGACACGCGAGCTGACGATTGAAGTCGTGCTGGCTTTCCCCGAGCTGGACGACAGCGATCTCGATGTCACGGCTGTACCTGATTTCTTCAGGCGCATGGCGACAGATGCAGAAGGGCAGATGAAATGCCGCATCGTTCTCGCAGCGACCTGGTCCAGTGACGGCACGATCGATGGATCTATCGAGACTCGCCTCTTCTCCGTCGCCTCTCTGGACGAACACTACCGCGAGGACGAAGTTCATGCGCTGCCGGCTGCTGAGCGGTCCCGAATCCAGTTTGTCTACGTTCCAGCCTTCCGTGACGGATCAAGACAGGTATCCGCGTTCCTTCGAGGTCGTTTGTGGAGGGCCGCAGTATGGTCACCGGAGCTCCGGAACCTGGTCCGTGACGTGGCAGCCGACGTGAGTAACCAGTTCCGCCAGGAAACCGCGACGAAAACCGTGGAGAACGCGTTCGGGAAGCGCTGGGAAGAACTGCAAGGGGCTGGCACGCACTCGAAGCCACGTTTCCAGCCTCTCGAACCTGACATCGACCAGTTTCTCCGCGGCGCCGAGCTCGCCTTTGAACCCGACCCGAGCAGTCCCGCCCGCCCAGCGCGCCTCTTGAGCGACGGGCAACGTTCGCTGCTTCACTTAGCTCTTACGACAGCCACACTCGACCTCGAGCGCACGATCACTACAGGTCCGACATCGGGATTCGATCCTGATGCCACCTATATCCCTGCGCTGACGATCCTTGCAGTCGAAGAACCAGAGAACAGCCTCTCGCCGTACTATTTATCCCGCATCATCCGTCAGCTACTCGACCTGGGCGAAACCCCGCGCGTGCAGACGCTACTTTCAAGTCATTCGGCAAGTGCTCTTGGCCGTATCGACCCGCGCTGCGTCCGTCATTTCCGCCAGGATTCTGACACCGGCGAATCAACCGTCCGCCCGATCAAACTGCCCCAAGGTGACGCCGCGGCTGCGACATACATCCGTGAAGCAGTAAGGGCGCACCCCGAGCTCTACTTTGCCCGGTTCGTTGTGCTCGGTGAAGGGGACTCCGAGCACATCGTCATCCCCGCGCTGGCACGTGCTCTCGGCGTCGAGCTTGACCCGTCGTTCGTTGCAATGGTCCCGCTAGGCGGACGTCATACGCATCACTTCTGGAGACTCCTGACGGATCTGCAGATTCCCCATGCCACATTGCTTGACCTTGACCTTGGCCGGGCCGGAGGCGGCCCCGGCCGGCACAGGACCGCGATACTCGACCTCGAGGCCAACGGCATTCACGTCCTGGACGGGCTCGACGGCTACGACACGGTCGATGACATCACCGACGACACCGAGCTCAAGGACCTCATGGGGGTGCGGGAGGCGCTTCGCCGTTACGGAGTGTTCTTTTCCTCGCCCCTAGACCTGGACATGCTTATGCTTCGGTACTACCGGAGCGCCTACACAGAGCTGAAGGACGGGCAACGGGGGCCCGACTCGACTGACGCAGCCAAGACCGTCCTTGGAGACGGCGGGACCGCGCTTGGCAAAAATTACTGGAGTCCGCAAGGCGAAGACCTGAGCAACGAGCGCAAAGAACAATTACGGTGGTACCGCTATCTCTTCAGTAATCGCTCGAAGCCGGCGACACACCTCGTCGCGCTGAGCCGGCTGACCGACGAAGAGAAGAAGGCCGGTGTCCCCCCGGTGCTTGAAGCCTTGATCGAGTTCGTCCGGTCTCGCATCATTCCCTAGCAGCATGGACCGCCGACAGAGATCAACTGCGACATGGCAGCCGATAGGGGTCCCCGGCCTCGAGCCTGCTGCGTGGGACGCACTCCGTCACCCAGGCAGCACTGCGGTGACCGCGGGACCTGGTGCAGGGAAGACCGAGTTCCTCGCGCAGAGAGCGACATACCTCCTGCAGACCGGGCTCTGCCCGGCGCCTCAGAAGATCCTCGCGATCTCCTATAAGCGAGAATCGGCAGCCAACCTCGCCAAGCGTGTTGCCGCCCGCGTTCCCGAGGCAGCGCATCGCTTCGAATCCATGACCTTCGACGCGTTCACCAAGGGCCTCGTCGATCGATTCGCACTCTCTCTCCCATCGGCCTGGCTTCTCAACGGGCGTAGCTACGAGGTCGGATACTTCAATGAACGTGAGATTCGTGCGTTCCTCGAGGACCTCAGCAGAACGCAGCCGCCGTGGCTTCAATCTGAGATCATGGCGATCCAGCCCAGCCGGTTCCTCCCCGACATGGTGGGCACATTCGCACTGCCGGAAGACCCCAGACGAAAGTCCAACTCAGCCCACGATTTCGCGGTCTTGAGGTGGTGGTGGCGGCACTACGGATCCTCAGAAGCGCCTGTTATCGACTTCACGATGCTCAACCGCCTGGCCGAACTCCTTGTGAGATCCAGCCCGCAGATTCTGCGGGGGTTGCGTGCAACCTACCCGTTCGTGTTCGTTGACGAATTCCAGGATACGACTGCCGCGCAGATCACATTCTTGAGCACGATTTTCGGTCACCCGGGCATCGTCGCTACAGCAGTCGGCGACAGCAAGCAACGCATCATGCGCTTCGCTGGCGCGCTTGAGGACGCGATAGGCAGATACGAAACCGACTTTGCGGCCAAGCACTTCGCGCTCACCTGGAACTTCCGTTCCTCAGCCGATCTTGTCGCTGTACAGCATCGAGTCGCAACGAGCATTGACCCAGCGACCGTGCAGACCGAGTCCCGGGCTAAGAGTGAACCTGACCATGTCCCACTCGCAATCTGGTTATACCCCAACCCCATGAAGGAGGCCGAGCACCTCGCGCAGTGGATCGCGGATGACATCGATTCATCTGCCCGGACCAGCGCTGACTTCGCACTCATTGCTCGGCAGAAAGTAGCCGAGCTTGAGCCCACGTTGATAGCCGCATTTAAGAAGCATGGCCTCTCCATACGTAATGACGATGCACAATGCGGAAAGCTCAAGCTGCAAGATCTGCTCAAGCACGATGCCATCCGCTTCGTAATTGGCCTACTCACTCTTGCAGCACACTCCGCCGGGCATGCAGGAACCTGGACGGACACACTGACCCTGCTCCGACGCGTCCGCGGCGGCGAGGGTACAGAAGAAGCCGAGCGGCGGCTGTCCGATCACCTGAGCTCACTGATCGGTGACCTGAGCGCGTGGCTGAGCACTAACGAGGTTTCAGAGACGGACGCCGCAGACATCGTGGAGTACACCGTCAGCCTCATCGGCACCGAGGCGCTCGCGGGATTCGTGCGCGGACAGAACGATGGAGGTCACCTCGAACTACTCCTGGAAGCTTTCGAGGCAAGGATTAATAGCGTAAAAGACGGCTCCGAAAGCTGGCACGAACTCATCAATAACATCGAAGCCACGGACTCAATCGCGCTTATGACAATCCACCGAAGCAAGGGCCTCGAGTACCACACGGTGATAATCACAGGCCTCGATGATCAGCAGTGGTGGTCCTACCAAATGGATCCTCGTGAGGGGAACTCGACGTTCTTCGTTGGACTGTCCCGCGCGGCCCACAGGCTCGTGTTCACAACAACTCGTCACACAATGCCGAATAGCAAGATCAGACCATTACTGAATCTTCTCGAAGAAGCAGGTGCAGAAGTACGAGAATGTGGCAGATCGTCTGAGTTGGTACGCCTAGTCCACCCAGTTGGTACCCAATTCCGGAGGCCTGGTGCTGTCGCGCGTTTTCGGGTCTTCTAGGTG
>NZ_JBFBML010000034.1:0-8095 GCF_040687075.1 Leucobacter sp. NPDC077196 | reverse complement strand
AACTCTGGTGGATACGGGCGTGGCATGTTGGTGAGCCTTTCATGGAGGCCATCGACTAGCTACCCCGAGTGGAAACCAAACTGTAGGTCAGGTCAAACTGTCACCTATCCGTGCAGCAGTCCCGAGTGCGGACGTAACGACGTTACTTGGGTAAACGACCTATGAGATTCGCGATCTCACGAAGCGTTTCGGCAGAGAGCCTGGTACCTCTTGCCGCGATGTTCTTGACACCCGCTTTGGCAGCAACTCGCGCCAGAGCAGCCTCAGCCTCAACACGTGCAGTGACTTCCTCATCATCGACAGTGAGGTAATCCAAGGGAGCACCAAGCGCATCCGCGATCGCGACGATAACCTTGCGATCGGGCGCCGTCGTTCCTTCCAGAACTGTGTCCCATTCCGCGCGATCAATAGTGACGCGTCTCTTCATCGCCCTATCGCGAACGGCTTCATATCCTGACCCTTCATCCATCCCTTTGAGCTCTAGGAGAGCACGCAGGCGGCGACTGGTCTCGTTGGACGAGAGTGCGGAGCAGGGGGATTCGCCACGGCTGAACGTTTCGGTCCTAACTACTTCGTCGTCATCCTCGGGGTAAAGATCGATTCGAGCTTCAGCACGGTCGACGAGTTCGGCTATAGGTAAGTCGATCGCCTTGCAGACGTTGTAGGCGAAGTGGACCGGGATGACTTTCTTCCCGCTCAGCCATTCCCCGGCGACTGCAGGCGCCTTGCCGAGTCGGAGGGCGATTTGTCGCACCGAGATGTCGCGCGCGGCGAGTTGCGTCCGTAGCTCGGCCGAGATGCACTGAATAAACCGCACGCCGCGCGTTCGGAGCTCGTCAGGGGTGAGGGTGGAGGGCTCTGTGCGTTCAAGGTTTCCGGAAACCAAAGAAGGTTCTGACTTCTTGAGCCGCCGTTCGGCGAGCTTGAACAGGCTGCTGGGCTTTATGCCAGTCACGAGGCAGGCCGAGTACACAAACGCGAACGGGATCTTGTTCCGCCCGTTGAGCCATTGGGTGAGTGTTCGAGTTCCGATTTGAAGCATGCCTGCGAGAGCCGACCCAGAAATGCTCAGCCCTCGCAGCTGCCATTTCTGCTCGGCTGCAAGAGCTTCGGCAAAGCTCGCACCAGGCTCGTCAACATTCACATCGGAAGAATACTTGACGTCATTCGGTGTATATATGTATTGTTCCAACTAGCGTTCCAGATGGAACAGGCGTTGGAGGAAAAAGTGATTATCCTGGAGACAAAGCCGGCCCCCGTCGCTGGCGAGATCGCAGCTCTCGTTGTCGCGGCCCTCGAAGAGGCGGGGTATTCGCAGCGCGGCGCGGCCGATGCAACGAATCTCGCGGCTTCCTCGTTCCATCGCAAGCTGCAGGGGGACGAGAAGTACGAGTTCACGATGACTCAATTGCTGCGGATCGCAGCGCTCATCGGACTACCTCCGGCTTCGTTTCTGCCAGAGGCGTTTCGGTCGCCTTGCTCGTGCAGCATCGCGTAACCCAGAAACGAATCTGGCCCCTGGTGCGGGAACACCAGAGGCCAGCGAATTCCTTGAAAGGAACTCCGATTCATGTCTCACGATTTTGACACCTGCGCGCGCGCTGTGGTCACGCCTGGAAGCGAATTCACAGCACGCGAGAATAGCCAGCCTCCCAGCGCGGCTCTGGCCCTGCTTGAGGGGTGGACGCGATGAGTAACACTCCGATCGTCCGGCAACGGATGCGTTTCGAGGACCAGTACGGGACGCACCGCAACTGGTGGGTGCGAGATCCTCGCGTTACCGGCTTGCCGATCGCCCTGTTTCTGTACATGCAGTCACATGCAGAGAACTTCGAAGTCACACCCGCCAAAGCGAAGCGCGATCTGGGCCTCACCGACTACGCGTGGAAGACCGCGAAGAACACCCTCCGTCGTTACGGGTTCTTCCTCGAGGTGCGTGACCGGTGGCCGGCTGGCTCGGTTGCTCCGATGATGCGTGATGGGTCCCCGATACTCGACCGAAAGGGGCAGCCTCGTTACACGGATCTGACCGGCAACCTCCGGGTACGTGTCTTCACACAAGACCCTGACGAGAACGTTGATCTTGGACCTGACGGCGGCGTGATCGAAGTCGACGAGCCGTACGAGCTGTGGCTCGAAAAGCAGAATGAGCTGCTTTCGAGGGCCGGAGCACAGAGGCCGGTTGAGCCCACTTTCACCGCCCCACGAATTTCACATAGCGGTGACGGCACCGCCCCACGAAATTCGCACCCCGGTGAAGAACACCAGGTCAGCACCGCCCCACGAGATTCGCATAGCGGTGTACCGGTCGACGAAATTCGCACCACCCCTATAAAGGAAGAAGAAAACCAAGGTTGGTTGGTTGGTTCTCAATCTTCAATTCGACCAACCAACCAGACCACGCGCGACGCTGAGATTGACGCTGAGCTCGAAGCACTCGCTCCCGGTTGTGGCCTCACGCTCGCAGCGGTAGAGCGCGAGATTCAGGGCCGAGTGGACCTTGCTGGTGTGGACGTCGTTCAGGCCACACGAGACACGCTGCTGCGAGCCAGTGGCCGCGTGAATAAGCCTGCAAGCTACATCGCGTCTGTCATCGTCCGCTACCCAGAAAAGTGGGCGGTAGGCGGCGACGGTACCGCACCCTTTGATCCCGCTCCGGCGGCCGACGCGTTCGCTTCCGAATCGCCTGTTGCCGCATGTCTTCGTGGTGAGCACTGGTGGGGCAGTGAGCGTCTTCGTGAAATCGAACGCTCGCATTGCCCGGACTGCGGAGAACCACGCCGGAACGTCGATCCCGCATTCGCCGCACTCGAAGCCGGGCTGCTCGCAATTGGGAGTGATCACTGATGGGCCGGGTATGGCGTCGCGAGGTCGTCGCGATCAGGTGTGAGGTTCGGTCCTGTGCGGTAACCGATCCGATGTTTCCTGCCGTTTCCCACGAGACCACGTGGCACGATCATGCCTCTCAGCTGACTTGGATGGTGTCGCGAGGCTGGTCGATCGTCCTCACACCCAAGTTCCGGACGTACTGCCCGGAGCACGCCCAACGGGCACGCGACTGCACCTGTCGCACGCATCCGTCTCGCCGGCATCTCTGTGTGGTTCACGCACCGGAAGCCGCCGAACTGATCTGGGACGCAGATCAGACCCCCCTCGAAGTCTCCTCATTTCTGAAGGTTGCATCATGAATCACGCATTCCTCCCTGACACAGTCACGATCTCTAATGAGATTCTGGATCCCTGCTCGGTCATCGTGATGGAGCGGCAACGAGAGATCGATCCGGATCACGTCGAGATCCTCCGTTCCTCGGTGCAGACTCTCGGGGTACAGCTTGTTCCGGCGCTGGTATCTCGACGGCCCGGTGGTGAGCTCGTGCTCGTCGACGGCCGCCATCGTCTTGAGGCCGCCAAGGAAGACAGCTTGGGCCTTCGGGCTGAGGTGTATGAAGGGCTCACAAGAGAGCAGGAGCAGCTGCTCGAACTTGAATCGAATCGTGCTCGCAAGAATCTCTCGGCCGCGGAGGCCCTTGATGCGTGGGAGACGTTCGATCTTCCGATGTACGAACTTCGCGCGAAGGAGAAGCAGGCGGCGGGTGGTCTGGCGTCCCTTCAAGCTCGAGGCGTCATCGACAATGCGCCAGTTACCGACGCCCTCGGTAACTGGCAGCAAAAGGCGCCCGTCTCCATCGCGCAGGCAGCGAAAGAAGCAACCGGGCACGACATCAACTGGCTCAGAAATATCGCCGCAGTCCGCGATCTCGCGCACGCTGAGGACGTGCCCGAAGAGGTTCGCGCGGTCGCGCAGCGCGGCTACGAGAAGCTCAAGACGTCGACGGCCAAGGTTGGCCCGGTTGTCAAAGAGGTGCAGAAGGTTCACGAAGCCGTACTCCGGCAGGCAGAGGATCCACAAGTGCTTCTGGAGCGAAACGCTGAAGAACGACTCGACGAGATGGTCCGGCACACAACCTTGTTGCAGGAGAGGCTCGAGAACAGCGATTTCCGGGACGTTCTCACTCTCGCCGCACAGAAGGACCAGATGGGGCGTGAGTCGCTCCGTGCGGTGCGTATGGCTCTCGTGAACGCGCTCTCCACAGTCGTTGTGGTCGAGTGCACGGTTGACGGCTCGCCGTCGCAAAGCCTTCAGCGCATCGGCGGCGAAGTAACACACTTGCTTTCATCGCAGTCGATGCGTCAGCTCGGGTTGGAGGTTCGTCGTGGCTAAGGTCGAGAAGTTCTCCAACTGGCGGACACGGGCGATCTTCACGGAGATCGCAGATTCCGGCGTCGACGCGTTCGAGACCGCTGAGGGCGCGGCCTTCATCGAGCAGTTGCACGCCTACCAGGTCGCTCAGCTGCGTGAAGCGGCACGGGACTGGGGGTACGCCATCTCCGCCGAAGAGACGGTGCAGATCATCATCGCGAACCTGTTGTCCACTCGGAAGAACCCCGAACGTTGCCCGGCCCGCTACATCGCGGCCGCAGCGGAGCCCTGGGCGTATTTCCATACGACCGCCATTGGGTGGCTGCAGAAGGAGTGGGGCATTCGCGGAGCCCCACTCGAGCACGTCGGCTACGCCGAGTACACGAACCTCTGCACCACCGATGGTGACGCGCACGGCCTCACCCCGCTTGAAGACGTCGTGGATCTCACCTTCGGAATCGTCGCTCAGGTGATCGACTCGCGCCACCACAGCGCGGTACGCGAGCTGCTGTACTGGATCGCCGCGAACCCGCCGCAGCGGCTCTCCTACGATGTCGACGACCGCGTTGCCGCCCACCGTCTCTGCCCGTCACTCTCGATCGAGCAAGTCATCGCAGTGATCAAGATCGCGCGCGGCTCGCGACCGAATACCGCAGCGACCAGCCTGATGGGGCAGTTCCTGCTGGACGATTCGTTCCGCGTCTCAGAATCTGGCTCCCACTACCGGGCGCTCACGTCTTTCAAGAACGCCTTCCGGGCCGGGGAAACCGGCTCCAGGATGCTCACGGATTGGGTTTGACCATGAACGAATACACGGAGTATCCCGTGCTGATGTGGATGCTTACGATCGCTCTCCTGAGCGTCGTCTTGCTCGGGGCAGTGATACCGCTTGTTGCCGGCCTGACTTCGCTGCAGGTGAAGCGTGACTCGCGCAAGGCAGGGAATGTCTGATGGCGAAGAAACCGAACCGCACCTGGGCGATGGTGATGTCGCTGGGCATCCCGCTCGCAATCGTGGGCGTCTCAGCGATGGCGATCTCGTACGCCACCCTGATCGATGTCGCCCGTGTGAACGGGCTCCCACTGCCTGAACTGTTTCCGGTCGTGGTTGACGTTGGCACCGTGGCCACCATGATCGCTGCTGCACAGTTTCGGATGCGTGGCGTCCCCGGCCGTTGGCTCGCGTACACCACCTTCATTCTGCTGTCCGGCGTTTCTATCGTGGCAAACGCTACGCATGCGTGGCGTGCGGCAGACCTGACCCTCACCAGCCCGTGGGCCGCCGCGATCCTGGCATCCACCCCACCGACAGCACTCCTCGCCATAACTCATCTCGTGATGATGCTCATCCCGGATGAGAAAGAACGCGCCAAGCTCCAGGCCAAGCGTGAGCGCATGGAAACGATCGCCTCGAAGCCACTCACGCCGCAGCGGCCCGCTGAGGTAGCTCAGACGCCATTGGCGCGTGCCGCGGTGGCCCCGTCACAGCCAGCGCCCGCGTCGCCTCCTGCTGTAGTGCCTGAGCACGCCACGTTGCGGCTCGTCGACGCCGAGATTCCGGAGGACGAGGTGCGTACCCGCGTGCTCGAGTACGTGAAGTCCGAAGGTAAGCGGCCCACTGGGAAGCTCGTCGGAGAATGGCTGGGCGATAAGACCCCGAAGACGGGTCAGCGATTCATCAAGAGGCTGGAAGAGGACGGCGCGTTCGATGATGAGCCAGCACGAGCTGCCGCCCATGTCGTAGGCGTTCAGTAGGCTCGAAGCAAGGACACAGGAGACCACCATGAAGACCTCACGCACCCTCGCTTCATTCGCCACCGCGTTCATAACCGCAGCGCTCGTGGCCGGCGTGGTCACCCCAGCCGCAGCGGCCCCAGTCCCGGTTGGACCCGTCACGGCCGAAGCCGCGACGGCGGCCACTGGTGGCACGAAGCACTTCCCTGATGTGCCGAAGTCGCACAAGTTCTACAAGCCGATCACCTGGATGTACAACGTTGGACTCACCACTGGCATCAAGCAGGGAAACGGAGCGGTCTACGACGGGTACAGCCGCCTCTCTCGTGAAGCGATGGCAGCGTTCTTGTACCGGGAGGCGGGAAGCCCCTCGTTCAAGATGCCGCGGAAGAAGTTCATCGACGTCCCCAGCGGCCACAAGTTCTACAAGCAGATCATGTGGATGTATGCCGTGGGCCTAACCACCGGCGTGAAAACCCCTCAGGGGATCGCATTCCAGCCGAAGGCGCAGCTCTCTCGTGAAGCGATGGCAGCATTCATGTATCGGAAAGCGGGAAAGCCCTCGATCAAGGGTGCGCGCGGATTCTCTGACGTTCCCAAATCGCACAAGTTCTACACCGCGATCACGTGGATGAAGAAGGCCGGCCTCTCAACCGGCATTAAACAGCCCAACGGCACGGTCGTCTACGGTCCGCAACAGCGCATCAGCCGTGAAGCAATGGCAGCGTTTCTGTACCGGGAGGCCGGTAACCCAGCGGTGATCGAGTCCGGCAAGCTGACGCTCTCTGGCACTGCGGCGGTCGGAAAGACGTTGACTGCGAAGCCCAACGGGTGGGCGCCGGCCTCCGTCACGTACAGCTACCAGTGGCTCGCTGGCGGCAAGAACCTCCGCGGCGCGACCGACGCGAAGCTGCCGCTGACTGCGTCGACTGAGGGCAAGCAGGTGTCCGTCCGGGTGACAGCGTCCGTGAAGGGCGCACCGTCAGTGACGATGACTTCCGGGAGCCAGACGATCGCCCCGAAGGGCCTCGAACCGATCGCGGGAACCACACCCACGATCCACGGTGTCGTACAGGTCGGCCAAACCGTCACTGCCGAACCCGGAGCATGGACAATCGAACCGACGCTCACGTGGCTCGCCGACGGCAAACCGGTCGGCACCGGAAACACGCTCACATTGACGCCTGAACATGCGGGCAAGAAGCTTTCGGTGGAGGCAACCGCGGCCGCGCAGGGCTACCAGACCGCCACACTCACCAGCCGAACCTTCCCAGTCGCACTCGCCCAGATCACTGGCACCGCACCCACCATTGAAGGACCGATCCGTTCCGCGGAGACCGTCACCGCAAACATCGGTGAATGGTCCGTCGCGCCCAAGCTCTACTGGGTGATGGACATCGACAAGTACCTTGCGAACGGTGGAAATCTCGATCCTGACGACTTCGATTTCGTTGGCAGCATGTACGGATGCGACACCACATGTTCGATGGCTAAAGTCGGCTCGACGATCACGCTCCTTGCCGTAGCAGACGCGCCAGGTCACGAACGCCTCACCCTCCTCAGCCCGACATACACGGTAGATGGCATGGATACCGCAGTGGTTGAGCAGGAGATCCATAGGTTGATCAACGAGTATCGCGCTTCGCAGGGGTTGCAGCAGCTCGTGTGGGATGACCGCCTTGCGCTCGGCGCTCGCACCTGGGTGCAGCACCTCAACGACATCGATAAGCTCTCGCACTCGACCGTGGAATGGCGCAATCAGTGGGCCGCGACCACCTGGGGCACGGGCGAGAACATCTTCCGCACGTGTGGCACGTCATTCAGTACCGCCGTTCATGAAGCCGAGACTGCCTATCGCCAATGGCTCGCCTCGCCAAGTCACCTCCGTAACATCAACACCTCCAGCTGGGACACCACCGGGATCGGTGTCGACGTGCGGAAGTACGAGGGCACCGAAACTACGCCGTGGGGCACAACAAGGCCCACGACAACTTGGTGTGTGACGTCGTCGCAGATCTTCGAGAACCGGTAACCCTTCCTTCAAGGGCGGGCCCCGTTCAGCGCAAGGGCGGATTCAAGGGGTGGTCGCAACACCGATTGAACTAGACAAGTTCTAGCAGACGCTCGGCTGGAGTTTTCCAGCCGAGCGTTTTGCGTGGGC
>NZ_JBFBML010000033.1:0-8223 GCF_040687075.1 Leucobacter sp. NPDC077196 | reverse complement strand
GGAACTCTTTGGGGTAGCGAGGGGGCATAGGTTCATCCTTCCAGGCCAGCAGAAACTAGCCATGTTGAATGTCACCTAAACGTGCATCAGACCCACCCGACCAACCGACGCAGACGTGACCGCGTTTCTGAACACCGCATCACCTGACCGCCGAGTCGTCGAAGGCTTACGCCTCGTTACGCTCTTCCGCGAGGCCACTGGCGTGGATCCAGTGATGTGGGGGCGAACGATGGTGGGGTTCGGAAGCTACAAGTACGTCTCACCTTCACCCCCGCATCATCGCGGCGAGTGGCCCAAAGTCGGATTTTCGCCGCGTAAGGCGAAGCTCACCTTCTACGGACTCAAAGACCTGCCCGAGGCGTCGCCACTCTTGCCCCAGTTGGGGAAGTTCACGGAGGGTGCGGGGTGCATCTATGCGAACAAGCTCGAGGATCTCGATCTCGAGGTGCTGCGCAAACTCATCAGGATTGCTTGGTCACGCAGCGACGAGCCCGCAGGCGAGTAGAGCGAGGTCGTCGATCGCTTCACTGCTCGTGCTCGCCTATCCAGACGCGTCGCGCGGAGAGCGCGAGCGCTCACCCATCATTCGAGACGGCGACGTTTTGCGGAAGTTACGCTCCACCCTTGACGTTGCCGCTTGCAACGCTCCGCTCGCCGTTCACCTGAAACAGATCGGACTTGATCCACACGCCCTAGTAACGCGGACCCGGCGGGGGCTGCGGCGACCTCGGGTCTCCGTAGCCCCCGGTTCGGCTCTGGGTGTGAAACATCGGGTCACCGGGTGGCCACCGCAGTGTGGATTCGGGCAGTGCCAATCGTGAGGCGGTCGCCTCGTCCGCGGTGTCCCAGCCGCCTGCTTTGTTGCTGCGCTCGGCCAGAGTCACCAGGTGCAGGTGCTCGTCGGAGACAAATGCGGCTCTCACTCCGCGGTGGTTCTTGCTGACATTCAGCACCCCGGCGTCTGCAAGCTCTGTCAGGGCGCGCTCCGCGGCGGGCCGAGACACCCCGTATCGCTCAGCCGTCGCGGCCACCGTGAGCACGGGCTGGGATGCAAGATCTCGCCGTACCCGTTCCACTGTCGCATCGGCGCGCGGCGCTGCGGGGATACCCTGCCCGGAACGCCACCCGTGATGGCGCTCCCGGAGTAGCTCGTCCAACTCGTCTGCCCGCTCCTTCAGCAGCACGACGTTTCCCGAAGCACGCACGGCCGACTGGCAAAACTCCTGCACCCAGAGGTCCACGTTCGGTGGTTCTTCACGGAACGCTGTGAGCCCCGCAATGTAGTGATCCTTCGCTGTCGAGAAGACCGTGCTGATCGGGAGCACGGCGCGATCGGTGATACCGTCCCGCTTCAAAATCGCGTGGATGAGCGCACGCCCGGTACGCCCGTTCCCGTCGATGAACGGGTGGATCGTCTCGAACTGAGCATGAGCGATCGCGGCCTTCAGTAGTGGAGGATGGTCGCTCTGATTCACGTACTCGAGCAGATCTTCCAGCAGTGGCACCACTTTTGACTCGGGTGGCGGCACGAACGCTGCGGTGAGCGGGGAGTAGCCCCCACCGATCCAGTTCTGTTGCGTGCGGAAGCCACGCTCAAGATCCGGCGCGATCGTCTGCTGCAGCTGCACCAGATCTTCAAGCTCGATGTCCCATTTTTCCGCGACGACGTCGATCGCGTACTCCATTGCGCGAAGATTCTGAAGGACTGCCACGGCGTTCTCTTTCCCGCGGCCGAGCACGTCTGCCAGGGCGAGTTTCTTCGCGGAGATGACGTGACCCTCGATGAGGGAGGATGCGATACTTTCGGATCGCAGCAGCAGATGATTGAGGTACAGCCCGGACTCACCGATGATGCCGTCCGCACGGGACACCGTGCTCTGCGCGTCGGCGACAACCGAGAACGTGCGCGCACTGATCGGCGGCCCCTGTGGTCCCAGGAGGCCGGGTACGAATGCGAGGTACTGACCGCCGGCCTGTTCTCGTCGAGATAGCCCGAACGTTGAGGACGGCGCCCACTGACGCTCGACATATTCGCCCATTGCGACCCCTTAAAGTTGTCCTCTACCCCGATTGATGCAACTTTACGCCCTTAAGGTTGCATGCAGCCTGGATTGATGCAACTTTACGAGAACATGCGCCTGGTCGACGGGTGAGGATCTCCACGGTGCTCTCCGAATTCGGGTACAGCCTCCGAATGCTCAGCAGCGCGTTCCGATGCCGCTCGGGACTCATCGCCCCCATCGCATCGTCGACCAGGGTGAGCCGGTAGCCGAGGTCCGTGAGATCTCGAACCGGAGCGCTCACGCACTGGTCCGTCTAGAAACCCGTCATGACCACGTTCTGTACTCCGAGATTTCGGAGCACCTGGTCGAAGTGCGTTTCCACGTGGATGCCGGAGGACGTCTTCGTGAGAACGATCTCCGATTCGAGCGGCGCAGCTTCTGGAAGGAACTGGGAATCGTAGGAGCCGGGTGCGTTCAACATGCCGGCAGCTCTGTGCAGCATCCCGAGCCGTTCGAGTTGGCTAGGTGCAGTTCCTCGGGACGTTGTGAACACGTAGCTCGATAAGGAGGACCTCCGGCAGGATGTGGGTTACCACACACACTTCCTCAACAGAACTGGATGCCGGTGCAGCGCAGCACATCCTCACGGTTCCGCTTACCGGTCGCGATCAGCTCGTCAACGGTGCCGCGGAGGCCGACGAACGATTCGTCGATGGAGTAGACCTCTTGCCCGGCGGAATGCCTGCCGATGATCACTACTGGTAGGTCCGATTGTTGAAGAGTGCACTTTTTGTGCGCGGCTTCTCGTCGCTGAAGAGCTCGCTCTCGAAGAGCATTGGCGGCTCTGTCCGAGGATCGATGAGTGAACATCCGGGGACGAGGCCGCCATGGAGTCGCGGTCTGATTCGATTGATGTCAATATAGAAACATGTCGAATCAAGAGGTTGAACTGGTCATCGTCGGGTCTGGTCCCGCCGGATACACCGCAGCGGTCTACGCAGCCCGTGCGGGCCTCGCCCCGGTCGTGATCGCGGGCTCGGTGACGGCGGGTGGCGCGTTGATGACGACGACCGAGGTGGAGAACTTCCCGGGCTTCGTCGATGGCGTGCAGGGGTCGGAATTGATGGAGTCGATGCGGGCGCAAGCCGAGCGGTTCGGCGCTCAGATTGTCCACGACGACGCGACCGGACTTGATCTCGACGGTGACGTGAAGATCATCGAGACCGGTGCCGGGGACGTGTATCGTGCGCGTGCGGTGGTCCTGACGATGGGTTCCGCGTACCGCAAGCTCGGCCTCCCGGAAGAAGACCGCTTATCTGGGCACGGGGTGTCCTGGTGCGCAACGTGTGACGGCTTCTTCTTCCGCGAGCAGGAAATCGTCGTGGTCGGTGGCGGGGATTCCGCGATGGAGGAAGCGCTCTTCCTCACCCGGTTTGCGTCGAAGGTGACCGTCGTGCACCGCCGGGACGAGTTCCGGGCATCGAAGATCATGGCGCAGCGCGTCCTGGACGACCCAAAGATCGATGTCGCCTGGAACAGCGAGGTCACCGCGATCCTCGGCGACGAAGAGGTCACCGGACTCACGTTGCGCGATACCGCGACCGGGGTCGAGCGCACGCTCGACGCGACGGGGGTGTTCGTCGCGATCGGACACGACCCGCGTTCCGAGCTCGTGACCGGGCAGGTCGACACCGACGCGGACGGCTACGTGCGCGTTGCGCACCCATCAACCCGGACGAACCTGGCCGGGGTGTTCGCGGCCGGGGATCTGGTCGATCACACATACCGGCAGGCGATCACTGCCGCCGGCACCGGCTGCGCTGCCGCGCAGGACGCCCAGCACTACCTATCGAACCTCGCACCGGTAACCGTTTCCGAGCCTGTTCTGGAGGTCTCCGCATGAGCACAGTCACCCCCGTCACCGACGCCAACTTTCAGACCGAAGTGCTCGAATCCGAGTTGCCCGTCGTGGTCGACATTTGGGCGTCCTGGTGCGGGCCGTGCAAAGCCATCGCCCCGATCCTTGACCAGCTCGCCAGCGAACACGCGGGGCGGGTGAAGATCGTCAAGATCGACGCCGACCAAAACCCCGAGACCGTGACCGCGGCCGGCGTCACCTCGATCCCAACCCTCGGCTTCTACCGGAACGGGGAACGTGTGGACGTGCTGATCGGCGCGCACCCGAAGCCCGTCTACACAGCAAAGCTCGAGGAGCTGCTCTCATGACCGACACCCTGACCCGCACCGCCCCGAAGCGGCTCTCGACACTCGACAAGTGGCTGCCGTTGTGGATTGGCCTCGCCATGGTCGCAGGCCTCCTGCTCGGTCGCTTCGTGCCCGCACTCTCCGACGCGCTGTCCGCGATGGAGGTCGGTGGAATCTCGATCCCGATCGGGCTGGGCCTGCTGGTGATGATGTACCCGGTCCTCGCAAAGGTCCGCTACGACAAGGTCGTCGCTGTCACCGGAGATAAGAAGCTCCTCGTATCCTCGCTCGTGCTGAACTGGCTCGTGGGGCCGGCGGTAATGTTCGCCCTCGCATGGATCTTCCTCCCGGACCTGCCTGAGTATCGGACCGGTCTGATCGTCGTTGGGCTCGCCCGGTGCATCGCGATGGTCGTGATCTGGAATGACCTCGCGTGCGGTGACCGGGAAGCGGCCGCCGTGCTGATCGCAATCAACTCGATGTTCCAGGTCGTCATGTTCTCAGTGCTCGGCTGGTTCTACTTGACTATCCTCCCCGGGTGGCTCGGCCTGGACACGCAGGGGCTCGAAATATCGGTCTGGCAGATCGCGCTCAACGTGCTGGTATTCCTTGGCGTGCCGTTGGTAGCGGGATTCGCATCCCGATGGATCGGCGAGAAAGGCAAGGGGCGCGACTGGTACGAGCAGAAGTTCCTCCCGAAGATCGGACCGTGGGCACTCTACGGGCTGCTGTTCACGATCGTGCTGCTGTTCGCGCTGCAGGGCGATCAGGTCACCTCACGCCCGTTCGATGTTGCCAGGATCGCGTTGCCGCTACTGGTCTACTTCGCACTCATGTGGTTCACCGGCTTTCTGCTGGGCAAGGCACTCGGCCTGGACTACGCACGATCGACGACGCTCGCATTCACGGCGGCGGGGAACAACTTCGAGCTGGCCATCGCGGTCGCGATCGGCACCTTCGGCGCCACGTCCGGGCAGGCCCTCGCCGGAGTCGTCGGCCCTCTCATTGAAGTTCCCGTGCTTGTCGGCCTCGTGTACGTCTCGCTTTGGGCCGCGAAGGCCTGGTTCCACACCGACCCATATGCCACCGAATCGAGGACGTCATGACCGACACCGCCACCCTCCCCGGCACCGAGGCGTGCACGCCGTCAGAGTCGCACGCCATCGGCACCGAAGCCGCGAACACCGTCGCCGGCGCACTAAAGGCGCTCGCTGACCCGCTGCGACTGCGGATGCTCTCCGCGATCGCGACCGACCCGCGCAGTGAGTCCTGCGTTTGCGACCTAGCCGAGCTCGCCGAGGTGTCTCAGCCGACCGTTTCACACCATCTGAAGGTGCTGAAGAAGACCGGGATGCTGCGGTCTGAGCGGCGCGGTACCTGGGTTTGGTACCGGATCGCGCCGGGCAAGCAGCGCGCCGTCGCGGCGCTCCTCGAAGCATTCGCTCCCGCCGCAGCCGTCACGGACGAACCGGAGGACGTGCAGGAGCGGGCCGAGGCTCTGCAGCAGATGGACGCCCGCATCACCCGCCTCGCTGAGGAGCTCGCCGACGAGCTAACCGGCCTGAACCGGGATTTCGTAATCGCGATCGTGCGGGAGTCCTACGCCGGCCTGGTCCGCTCGGCGAAGCTGACCCGGCACATGATCCCGCTGACCGAACGGTTCGCCCGGCAGCGCCTCGCCGACCTGACCCGGGAGCGGTCCTCCGGGGTGCCGCAGGTACTGTTCGTATGTGTGCAGAACGCGGGCCGTTCCCAGCTCGCCGCAGCCATCGTCAATCAGATCGCAGGGGGGCGGGTGATCGCCCGCTCCGCAGGCTCCACCCCGGCATCGGACGTGCGCCCGCACGTACGCTCCCTGATCGCCGAGATCGAAAGCGAGCACGAGGCCGATACCGCGTTCCCGAAGCCGCTCACCGACGATGCCGTGCGCGCGGCCGACGTCGTGATCACGATGGGCTGCGGCGACGTCTGCCCGATCATTCCCGGCGTCTGGTACGAGGACTGGGCCGTCGGCGACCCTGCGCTGGCCTCTCCGGAAGGGGTCGAAGCGATTCGCCACGACATCGAGGGCCGCGTCCGCGGGCTCCTCACCACCCTCATCGACTGAAAGAAGCGAATGACCATGATCGACCAGAAGCCCTCCGTCCTCTTCGTCTGCGTCCATAACGCCGGGCGCTCCCAAATGGCCGCCGGCTGGCTCCGCGAACTCGCCGACGACCGCGTCGAGGTCCGCTCCGCCGGATCCATGCCCGCCGACCAGATCAACCCCGTCGCCGTCGAGGCGATGCGTGAGGTAGGCATCGACATCACCGGCGAGCAGCCGAAGGTGCTCACCACCGAGGCGGTGCAGGACTCCGACGTCGTGATCACGATGGGCTGTGGCGACGCGTGCCCGTTCTTCCCGGGCAAGCGCTACGAGGATTGGAAGCTCGACGACCCCGCTGGGCAGAGCATCGAGTCGGTGCGCCCGATCCGCGACGAGATCAAGGGCCGCATCGAAGCGCTCCTCTCCGAGCTGATCGGACAGTGAGCACGGAGGTGGACCCGAGTCGATCCTCGGAGCGCGGTCGCGTCGGCGAGGTGTTCCGGGCGTTCGCGAAGCTCGGCGTGACTTCCTTCGGCGGACCGGTCGCGCATCTCGGATACTTCCGCGAGGAGCTCGTGGCCAGACGGAAGTGGGTGAGCGACGCACAGTACGCGGAACTCGTCGCCCTGTGCCAGTTCCTCCCCGGGCCGGCGTCGAGCCAGGTGGGCTTCGCGCTCGGCCTCGTTCGCGCAGGCTTCCGCGGGGCGCTGTCGGCATGGGCGGCATTCACGCTGCCGTCCGCGCTGCTGCTCGTGCTCTTCGCGATCGGCGCGGTGTCCATGGAAGGCCCGGTCGGCGCGGGGTTACTCTTGGGTCTTAAAGCCGTCGCCGTGGCGGTTGTCGCGCACGCCGTGCTGGGGATGGCCCGAACGCTCACGCCCGACGCCCGCCGCGCCCTAATCGGCGTCGCCGCCGCGGCGCTGGCGCTGTTGCTGCCGGGGAACCTCGGCCAGCTCGCCGCCATCCTCATTGGCCTGGCCTCGGGGGTCCTCTGGTGTCGGCGGATCGACGTTGCGGCGTCCGAGCCGCTTGCCGTGCGCGTCTCGCGGCGTCTCGGGGCCTCATGTCTGATCGTGCTTGGCGTTATGCTCGTCACACTCCCCGTGGTCACTGCGCTGATGCGGAACACCTGGTTCGGGATCGCGGACGCATTCACCCGGGCAGGAGTGCTCGTTTTCGGGGGCGGGCACGTCGTCCTGCCGCTACTGCAGGCAGAACCTGCCGTCGCGGGCGCGGTCAGCCAAGACCAGTTCCTCGACGGCTACGGTGCGGCGCAAGCTGTGCCCGGCCCTCTGTTCGCCTTCGCCGCCTACCTCGGCTTCGAGATGCAGGACGGATGGGCGGCACCGCTCGCGGCGCTCCTCGCCCTCGTCGCGGTCTTCCTGCCCGGCCTGCTGCTCTTGATCGGTGTACTTCCCTTCTGGGAGCATCTGCGCGGGAACCCCACGGTCCGATCAGCGATGGCAGGCGCGAATGCCGCGGTGGTCGGGATTCTCGCCGCCGCGCTGTGGACGCCCGTGATCAGATCCGGAGTGACCGGACTCGCCCCCTTGATCATCGCGCTCGGGTGTTTCCTGATGCTCACCATTTGGAAGCTGCCGGCATGGATCGCTGTGCTCGCAGGGGCGGCGGCAGGCATCATCGCGAGCGTCGCCGGGATCGACCTCGCCTGGGCGTGATCATGCCCTGATGTGGTCGCCCAGCAGGCCGATGAACTCGTCGGCCGCGGCGAGCTGCTTCTCGAGTTTCGCCCGTCGCTGCTCCGCATCGGTGAGGAACTCGGAGAGGAGCCGCATCGCCTCGGCCCCTGAGGAGCTCTCGGTCAGGGTCGCGTCTAGATGTACTGACCCGGATCGTTGTTGACGTAGGAGAGACCCCCGTAGTCGAGTTGGAGCTGTCAAATTCTTCTTCTCGCACGCACGGAGGTCT
>NZ_JBFBML010000032.1:0-8469 GCF_040687075.1 Leucobacter sp. NPDC077196 | reverse complement strand
CCCCGCGCGGGGGCCCCGGTCGGGCGGCGGCGCCCCCCCCCCCCCCGCCCCCCCCCCCCCCCCCCGCTCGCTTGGCGGGCCGGCTCGCTTGGCGGCCCGACCGGTCGGCGGGCGCCGCGCGGTCGGTCGGAGCGGGCCAGCGGCGCAACCTGCGCGCCGGTCGACCGCTTCATTGACCCGTTTCGGCGATCACGGGCCCGGGAATGCGTCGCGAACCGGGCGCCCATATCGAGTGATCGCGCAATAGTGCAGGAGAGATTCGGCGTAACGATTGGATATCGGCCCCATCGCCTCTTGTGCCCCGCGAAACACTTTGGTAGTTTCATTGAAACATTCTTGGTTCAATGAACCAGGGAAGCGAATCCAGCATCACCACAAAGGAGTGAGTAATGGCACAGGCCGGTCCCTACGAAGGCGTCACGAGCTCGGAAGCCGCGATCGAACGCGCGATGAACGATGCGAACGGCGTGCTGCGTCTCGCTCCCGCTTGGGTGCCGCGCGCCTTCTGCACGCCGGGTCGGCGTATCCGGCTGCACCCCGACGACTACTTCCCGCTGGGCAAGGAGCGCGGCGGCATCGATGAACGCTGGCTGGCGAGCGCGATCCGCGCAGACAATGGGCCACGCACCGACCCGTTCGAAGGTCTGAGCCTGGTGCGCGACCCCGATGGCGGGGTCATCCCGCTCGATGAGCTCATTGCGCAGGCGAAGGGCGACGCCATCGGCGGGCTCTGGGCATCGCACGGACTCTGGCCCATGTATTCGAAGTTCTTCGACAACGAGTTCCCCTTGCCCTTCCACATTCACCATCGCGATGAGCACGCCGCGCTCGTGGGCAAACCCGGCAAACCCGAGGCCTATTACTTCCCCCCGCAGATGAACAACCACGGCGGCCAATTCCCCTACACGTTCTTCGGGCTCCACCCGGAGGTCACGAAGGATCAGCTTCGCGACAAGCTCGAAGCGTTTCTCCGCGGTGGAGACAATCGCATCACCGATCTGTCGAAGGCGTACCGCATCACTCCCGGCACGGGCTGGGACGTGCCGGCCGGCGTACTGCACGCTCCGGCGAGCATGTGCACGTACGAACCGCAGGCGGCATGCGACGTCTTTGCGATGACCGAGTCGTGGTCGAACAACCGCGAGGTGCCAGACGAGCTGTTGTGGAAAGACGTCCCTGAGAACAAGGTGGGCGACCTCGACTTCATCGTCGACCTCGCCGACTGGGATCTGAACGTCGACACCGACTTCTGGAGTCACCGCTTCACTCCGCCGATCGAGACGGTCGAAAGCCGTGCCGGGTCGCCCGAGTACACGGAGCGCTGGATCACCTACCGTGCGACCGCGTTCAGCGCCAAGGAGCTCACTGTCGCTCCCGGCGGGTCCGTCACCGTGGCAGACCGCGACGCCCACGGTCTCATCGCGGTCGCCGGGCACGGCAGCATCGGCGGGCAGCACATCGCCGCGATCTCGAGCATTCGCTACGGCCAGTTCTCGAGCGACGAGTTCTTCATCACCGCGAGTGCTGCGACCGACGGTGTGCGCGTGGTGAACACCTCGACGACCGACGATCTGGTCATTCTGAAGCACTTCGGGCCGGCCAATCAGCAGCTCGAGGCTGAACGCGGCGAGCTGGGGCTCTAACGATGGCCGACCAGCCGCTACTGTTCGGCCGAACGCTCGCCGAAGCCCGCCGCCGTGTCGGTTCGCTGCACCAGCTTGCCCGCATCGATCACTACGACGAGACGCAGGGTGTCGGGCGAGGCGCCCGTCGCATCGTGCTCACTTCGGGAGGCGGGTTGACCGTCGAGCTCCATCCCGATCGCGCGCTCGATATCGGCGCGGTCAGCTACCGCGGGGTGCCCATCGCCTGGCATTCACCCACCGGATTTGCGAATCCCGGCCTTACAGTCGATGCAGGAACGGAGTGGCTCCGCACGTTCGGCGGCGGTCTGCTGGCGACTTGCGGGCTCGACTCGTACGGGCCGCCCAGCACCGATGCGGGTGTGGAATACCCCATGCACGGTCGCATCGGTTCGACACCGTCGGTCGTCACTCGTGCGCAGGTGACCGAGACCGAACTGGTGGTCGAGGCGGAGGTGCGCCAGACGAGCGTCTTCGGCGACAACCTGCTGCTCGAGCGTCGCATCTCGGTGCCCCTCGGGGGTGCTTCGATAGTGGTCGAGGATCGCGTGACGAACGAAGGCTCATCGCCCGCCGGCCACATGGTGCTCTACCACGCGAATCTGGGCTGGCCGCTGCTCGACGAACACGCGGTGCTCGAAGTGCCGTCTGTGTCGGTATCGCCCCGCGACGCCGATGCGGAGCAGGGGTTGTCGCACTGGTTCGACATCACCGCACCCGCGCCGGGATATGCCGAGCAGGTGTTCAAGCACGACTTCACTGGGCAGGCGATGGCCGAGGTCTCGCTCGATAACCCGACGCAGAATGTGCGGATCGCAGTGCGGTTCGACACCGCGACGCTGCCCGCTATGCATCAGTGGAAAATGCTCGGCGACGGGCACTACGTGCTCGGGCTCGAGCCGACGAACGTGGATTGGAGTCTCGGCCGTGCCGCCGCCCGTGACGCGGGCGCCCTGCCGATACTCGCCGCCGGGCAGAGCGTCGACTATCGCGTCGAATTTCACTGCGGAGCGAGCCGCTTGGGCGAACCAGACGAGTCAGGAGGAGGGGCATGAACACCGCATTGGAGATGCGAGGCATTTCGAAGTCGTTTCCGGGCATTCTCGCCCTCGCAGACGTTGACCTCATCGCGCGTGCCGGCGAGGTGCACGCGATCGTCGGCGAGAACGGCGCGGGGAAATCGACGCTGATGAAGATCCTCGCCGGCGTGTATCAACCCGATCAGGGCTCCATCGTGCTGGGGGGCTCCGAGACCCGCATCGCCGGGCCGATCGACGCGCGCAGGCGAGGGATCGGGATGGTCTATCAGGAGCTGAACCTCGTGCCCGATCTCACGGTCGCCGAGAACATCATGCTCGGCGCGACTCCTTCGCGCTTCGGGTTCGTGCGCCGCCGAGCGCTGGCGGAAGCCGCGACCGAGGTGTTGGACGCGTTCGATGCGCGGATCGACCCGTCGGCAATTCTCGGTTCACTCACGGTGAGCCAGCAGCAGATCGTCGAGATCGCAAAGGCGTACGCGCAGCGACCCAGCATCATGGTGCTCGACGAACCGACCTCGTCGCTCAGCGAACACGAGGCGCAGGCGCTCTTTCATATCGTGCGCCGTATGCGCGCCGATGGCATCGCGATCATCTACATCAGTCATCGGCTCCGCGAAGTGCTGGATCTCGCCGATCAGGTGACGGTGCTGCGCGACGGACGACAGATCGCCACACGACCGTCTGAAGGTGTGACGGCGGGTGAGATGATCCGCCTGATGGTGGGGCGGGATCTCACCGACATCTTCCCGAAACGCGAGGTGCCGATCGGTGAGGTCGTGCTCGAGGTCGACGGGTTGACACGGGCCGGCGCGTTCTCAGACGTCTCATTGAACGTTCGCGCTGGTGAGATCGTCGGGTTGGCCGGGCTGGTCGGAGCAGGACGCACTGAGGTGGCGCGGGCTGTGTTCGGCCTCGATCGCGCGCAGTCGGGTACCGTGCGGGTCGACGGAGCCGAGCTCGTCGCCCGCACTCCGGCGCAGGGGGTCGCGGCAGGCATCGCCTACGTTCCCGAGGACCGCAAGCGTGACGGCATCGTTCCCTCCGCGTCCATCAAGGACAACATCTCGCTGCCGGTACTTGCGAGCCTCTCCACGGCCGGATGGATCTCGCGCCCTCGTGAACGAGCCATGGTGCGCGAGCAGGTCGAGACCCTGGGCGTGTCACCGCCCGTCATCGAGCGCGCCGTCGACACGTTGAGCGGCGGCAACCAGCAGAAGGTGGTGATCGCGAAATGGCTCGCTGCTCGACCCCGAGTGCTGATCCTCGACGAGCCGACTCGCGGAGTCGATGTCGGAGCGAAGGCCGACATCCACGAGATCATCGGTGAGCTCGCGGCCGCTGGAACGGCGATCCTGCTCATCTCATCGGAGCTGCCAGAGGTGCTCGCGGTCAGCGACCGGATCTACGTGCTCAACGAGGGGCGCGTCTCAGCCGAACTGGATCGAGCCGAGGCCGATGAGGCCGCGGTAATGCTTGCGGCAACGGGAGAGGCGGCCAACGCATGACCGATACGAAACTCGATACGACGGTGACCGGCGTTCCCGGAACGAGCAGGGTCACCCGCGCAAACCTCGGAGCGCGTCTCGGGCCCCTGATCGGGATGCCGGTGGGCATCGTGCTCCTCCTGATCATCGGCACACTGCTCTCCGACCGATTCTTCTCGGTCGGCAATCTCGTCAACGTGCTGATCAACATCTCCATTCTCGGCGTGATCGTGGTCGGCATGACGTTCGTGTTCATCACGCGCGGGCTCGCCGATCTCTCGGTCCCGGCGACCGTCGCAGTCGGCGCGATTCTCACCCTCGGCTTGCAGCCCGCAATCGGCACGTTCGCCGCAGCTCTCGTAGGAATTCTCGCCGCGTGCGGAGCGGGAATCGTGAGCGGCGTGCTGATCGGTTATGCGCGCATCAACCCGGTGATCACGACGCTCGGCGTCAGCACCATCGTGCTCGGAATCGCTCAGTGGAGCGTCGGGGGTGTCATCGTCTACGGGTCGGACCCCGAGGCGCAGGCCTTCGTGAACAGCCGCGTGTTCGGGATCCCGGTGATCGTGATCATCTTCGTCATCGTCGCGGTCGTCGGTCATCTCGTGCTCTCGCGAACCACGCTCGGCCGATGGGTGTATGCGGCGGGCAGCAATCCTGATGCGACCCGCGCGAGTGCGGTTCCGCTGGCGAGGACGAGGGCGAGCGCATTCATCATGACGGCCGGGCTCAGCGGGCTCGCGGGCGCTCTGCTCGGGATCACCCTGCAGACGGCGCGGCCCGCGATCGGAGTCGGGTACGAGTTCGACGCGATCACTGCGGTCGTCGTCGGCGGCATCAGTCTGCTCGGCGGGTCGGGGAGCATTCCCCGAGCGATCGGCGGGCTCCTGTTCGTCGCCCTGCTCAACAACATTCTGGTGCTCCAGGGTGTTCCCACCGCGGTGCAGGGCATTGCCAAGGGGCTGCTCATCGTCGGCGCCGTCTCGTTGGATATCTACCTCCGTCGGAAGGGAGGCCGCTCATGAGCATCAACGCACCCCTGCGCGACGGGTGGAGCCTGGCGCTCCTCGGGCTCGTGCGCTACCGCGTTATCGTGATCCTCGTTGCGACCCTCGTCATCGCGGCTACGTTCGTTCCGGGCTTCTTCGAGGCCAGAACGCTCAGTCTCGGCATCGATCGCGTGGCGACCATGGGGCTCATCGCCATCGGGCTCACCGTCGTGCTGATCGCCGGTCAGCTGGACCTCTCGGGTGGCGCGATCCTGGCGCTCTCGGGTATCGCTGCCGTCGGTCTGCAGGAATCGATGGGCCAGGTGCCGGCGGCCATCGTCGGACTCGGCGTCGGCGTGCTCGCCGGGTGCTTCAACGGGGTGCTGGTGGTGCTGCTCCGCATCAACTCGCTCGTCGCCACGCTCGCGTCCATGTTGCTGTTCCGTGCGATATGCCACCTCATCACCGATTCACGACCGGTCAGCGGCATCGATCCCTTCTTCGGCATTCCGCTGACCCAGCCCGTGCTCGGCACACTCTCGACGCGCGTCTTCATCTTCGTCGTGCTCATTCTCCTGCTGCATGTCTGGCTGACGCGGATGGTCTCCGGGCGAAACCTGTTCGCGGTCGGCAGCAACGCGACGAGCGCGGCGGCGAGCGGCATCCGTTCGCGCTGGTACCTCTTCGGAGCGTTCGCCTTCAGCGGGCTCATGGCCGGTCTCGCGGGGGTGACGTTCGGCATCGCTTCGAATACTGGCTCCCCGGTCTTCGGCGACACGATCGTGCTCACCGCTATCGCCGCAGTGGTCATCGGCGGAACGCGCCTCGAGGGCGGCGTCGGGTCGGCCCTCGGCACGCTCGGCGGTTTGCTCACGCTCGCGGCCCTGACCACGGCGATGGAGTACCAGAGCATTCCCGCGTATGTGCAGGACATCGTGACCGGCGCCATCCTGCTCCTCCTCATTCTGCTCGACCGTCTGACCCACGCCAAACGTGGCACTGATGTATCACCCTCCGCACTGCTGCGGCGTCTCTCGTCGAAGAGGGATGACGCGCATTCGCACGAAACCGAAAGGACACCCGCATGATCAAGAAGGTACTTCTCGGAGGAACCGCGTTCACCGCGGCCCTCTTGCTCGCCTCCTGCTCAGCCTCAGGGGCCGACACCACTGGTGAATCCGCCGACGGCGCTGAAACCGCAGGCGCTGAGATCTGCTACATCACGGCCGCGGAATCGCATGCGTATGCGACTCCCGCGAACGAGGCGTTTCAGGAGGCCGCCGACGAGGCTGGTGCGAAAGTCACCATGCTCAGCCAGGACTTCGACGTGCAGACCGGCACGGAGCAGCTGACGACGTGCATCGGTCGGAGCCCCGATGGCATCGTGCTCTGGCCGCTCGACCCGCAGGCGTACATCCCGGGCCTCATCCAGGCGCAGACGGCGGGGATTCCCGTTGTGCTGATCAATTCGCCGATGGACGACGAGGCGCTCGAACTGGTGGCCAGCTTCACCGGACCCGACGTATACGAGGAGGGCGTACTCTCGGCGGACGCCATGGATGAGGCCCTCGGCGGCGAGGGCGGCGTGGTCATCATCGCCGGCCAGGCCGGAAACGGCACCAGCATCGGGCGCACCGACGGCTTCACTGAGCAGCTCGAGGAGATCGGATCGGGCATCGAGGTGCTGCAGACCGTGAACGCCGACTTCGATCAGCAGAAGGCGCTCGTCGCGAGCCGCGATCTGATCACTCGCTTCGGCGACGATATCGACGGGGTGTACGCCAACGACGACACGATGGCGCGCGGATTCATCGACGCGTGGGCTGAAGCGGGCAAGGATCCCGCGGAGATTCCGCCGATCGTCGGCATCAATGGCCAGCAGGACGCGTTCGAATCGATCCGACAGGGGCAGTTCTACGCGACCATCGTGCAATCGCCGGTCGAGGACGGCAAGCTCGCTCTGGAGACGATCGTGCAGGCTGCTGCAGGCGAGACGGTCGAGAACCGCATCCCCATTCCGCTGACCGTGGTCACCGAGGAGAACGTCGAAGACGTCGAACCGGCGTTCTAACCCGAGCTTCGTGTGCAACGGAACGGACCCCGCGTCGATCGCGCAGGGTCCGTTCCGCGTTCACCCAGCAGGGCCGCCGGCGTCATGTTGAGGATCGCACGACCAGTTCGGGTGAGAGCACGATGTGGTTGGCTCGTGGAAGCGGGCCCGGCCGATCGATCAACTGGATCATCATCTCGACCGCGGTGCGGCCCAGCAGTTCCCGGGGCTGCGCCACGGTCGTGAGCGGTACCGCGCCGATCGCCGCCCATTCGATGTCGTCATACCCCACGACGGCGATGTCGTCCGGAACGCGCAAGCCCGAGCGCACGAGCTCTTGAATGAGGCCGAGCGCGAGCATGTCGTTCGCGCAGAGCACGGCGCTGGGGCGCTTGTCGTGCGGGCGCGCAGCGAGGGCGGTTCCCAGGCGCCGGCCCTCATCCACGGTCCATGATGCGGTGGTCACGACTTCGAGCGTGATGTCGCCGTCCGACTGATGCACGACCTCACGGGCGCCTTCGTATCGAGACCGTACTTTGGGCGACCGATGCGGGTGCCCGAGAAACGCGATGCGCCGATGTCCTCGCGAGATCAAGTGCCGCGCACCGAGTCGCCCGCCCTCGCGATCGTCGATCACCACGGACCAGACGTCGCGGTCGTCCCCCACGCGATCGACGAAGACCATGGGAACGCCGCGATCTTTCAACATGTCGAGGCGGGAGCTGCGCTCGTCCACCGGGGAGATGATGATGCCCTGCACGCGTTGCTGCACCAGGAGATCGAGGTTCTGGGATTCGATCTGCGGATCGTAGGAGCTGTTGCAGAGCACCACGCCGAGGTCGCGTTCACGGCAGACCGCTTCGGCCCCGAGCGCGACGTCGACGAAGAACGGGTTGCCGAGTTCGGCGACCGTGATCCCGATCGTTCGCGTGCGGCCCGGTCGGAACTGCCGCGATCGCTGGTCGGGGATGAACTCCAGCTCGGAAATGGCACGCTGCACGCGCTCACGAGTGTCGGCGCGAACATATGACGGGCGATTGAGCACGTTGCTCACAGTGCCCGAAGACACCCCCGCGAGGCGGGCGACGTCTCGAATAGTCGCCACGGCCTACCGCCCGGTGCAGTGAAGAGGATGGTTCATTGAACGATCCTATCGCGAGTCGCCGGCCTGTTCGCACAGCGACGCCCTCACCGCCAAAACCCGCAGCGGGGGGGGAAAAAAGGGGGGGGGGGGCGGCCCACAGACACGGCGGAGGGCGCGCG
>NZ_JBFBML010000031.1:0-9695 GCF_040687075.1 Leucobacter sp. NPDC077196 | reverse complement strand
AATAGAGGGAGTGGTCATCGGTGTGACGCCTTTCGAGTGGGATGTGAGAGTTTCCTCGAAGGAAGATCCCGGTGGCCACGCTGACGTTTACTGGCCGGGATCGTTACACCACTCTACGGGGCACTACTTTAACGCGCAGCTCACCGCGCTCTGCACGGTCGGCCAGCTCCGCGTAGCGAGTGTCGTCGGCCTCGGTGTAAGGGCCATACAGAACCGCGAACTGCTGCGGGTCGTCGACGAGCAGCGTCGTGATCCTCTCGACGGATTCCCGTTCGAGGGGGAAACCATCGTTCAGAACGTACCAACACGCGCTCACGGCCTGCTCGTGCTGCGCCGGGGTGAGGTTGGCAAACAGCTCCGGCCAGCGTTCCTCGAAGTTTGTCTCGGTGCTCATCGTCAGCTCTCCTGCGGCTCGGGATACCAGCGCACCACGGCGTTGTGCGAGTGGGCGCGATGAACGTGGTTCGAGGCGAGCCGGAGTGAGCTGGCGGCAGTGGTCAGTTCGGCGGCGGCCGCGCGGGGGCTGCCGCTGCGGTTGTCGTCCTCGCCCTCGTAATGCTTGCCGTCCTCGACGCGGCTGTGCCAGCTCGCGAGCTGTTCGCACACCTGCGCTACATGGTCGATGATCGCGCCCAGCTCTCCAAGCATCGAGTAGGAATCGCGCGGGTTCGGCACATCGCGGGTCGAGTGCGCCAGGGTGTGCAGCAGTTCCTCGGCTTCGCGGGCGACTTCAAGCTGCCGTTCTTGTTCGTTGATAGCCATAGCCGGTGTTCCTCTCGTTGCTGTCGACGGTACGGGTGACCGCCGACAAATACGGATACTTACAAGCTGACATGTCTACATGTAGACATGTCAGCTTTCGCTCTTGCCTCGCAGTTTCAGCAGTGTCTCTAGTGCCTCGATAGTGAGCGCCTGCAAGGTGGTCTGCTCGTCGACGGCGAGTTTCTTGATTGCCTTGTTCAGCGATACCGGCACGCGGGTCGAGTGCATCACCATCGGCTCGGCCAGCGCGCCGCCGGCCTTGAGGTCGTCCACCCGCGTCGGCGGGGTTTTCTTCCGTGCGCTATCGAATACGTTGCCGACGCTCATTTCACGAGTCCTTTCAGCTCCGCGAGCACGTCAGCGTAGACGCCCGCATCGGTGATCTTCTGCCCGTAGGCCATTGCGAGCGCCTGGGCCTGCGGAACTTCGGTGTCGAGTACCGGGATACCGAACGGCTCCAGCGCCTCGCGCACCTGAGCGGCGGCAACGGTGCGCTTCACCACGCGAGTCAGCAACACCACGGCGGTCGCATCAGTGAGCGCCTGCACTTCCTCGACGAGCTGCACCGTCTCGGCGTACTGCGCGAAGTCGCCGCCTGTGGGCTGCATCGGGATTACGACCAGATCGGCTGCGCGCAGCGCCGAGGTCGTCACACCGAGGTCGCCAGGCGGGGTGTCGATTACGACGTGATCGTGCGAGGCACCGAGCCACGTCTGTTTGTGGATCGTGGGTTTCGGGTGCGCGGTCACATCCCATTCCAGTGCGTTCGCCCAGTTGAGCGCGTCTCCCTGCGGGTCGGCGTCGACCACGAGCACGCTGTCGCCCGCCGTCTTGAGCGCGGCCGCCAGGTGCATCACGGTCGAGGTTTTCCCCGTGCCGCCTTTCAGGTTCACTACTGCGATCTTCATAAGGCAAGTCTACATGTAGACATGTCTACTTGTAAATGCGTTGATATTTCTAGAAATAGCAAGTCTGAATGTAGACATGTAAGCAACAGCGATATGGTGCCGTAGGATAAACAGAACGAGCCGCCCCCGTTGGCACCGGGAACGGCTCGCCGCACCGACGAGAGCCGCCGGCGCGTAACACCCCCTGAACAGACCAGGAGGCTCTAGTGAGCGTACCGAACCAAGACCCCCTGAGCTTGCCCGACTGGATGCGTCGGCAGCTCGACCATGCCACCGCCGTTGAGCACGGCGAAGCGAACGAGCGTCGCGGCATCGTGCTCGGCAACGGCTACTTCTCGCTGACACCGATGGACGAGCAACCCGCCCGTGAATGGCAGGGGCAGAACTCGTACACATCGTGGTCGATCAGCGCCGGCAAGGTACTCACTAAGCACGGTGAATGGGTCGAGGCTCCCGTGCCCTCGGGGAAACCGGCGCTGCTGATCGGTGCAGCAATCGCAACGAAGATCCGCTCGACCGTCAAGGCCGGCGGCAACCCGCTCGACGGGATCGGCCTTGAAGAGACGCAGCGCTCTCTCGCGGCCGACCTCGGCTACCCATCGACCGGCGGCCGCCAGCACCAGGAACTCACCCGCCAGGTCACCGGGTTCGCCGTCTCGACGTTCCACATGGCCGAGTGGGGGCCGGAGGACGCTGAGGGTGGCCGCCGCTACCGCCAGCAGTCGACGACACTTGCGAGCGGCGTGCAGCTCTACGTGCCCGGCTGGGGCGACGTGCTCGACGGCCTCGACTCGTACATCGTGCCCTCGCAGCTCCTCGTCGATCTGGCGCTCGATCCCAAGACCCCGCCGGCGCGCCTCGACGCGCTCGCGCGCATGTCGGGGCCGTTCCCGATGCAGGTTGCCGCGTGGCTTGAGAAAGTGCTGTTCTCGATCAAGGACGGCCCCCGGCGCGAGCGCATCTTCGAGTGGGCCGACCTCTACGACGAACTCACCCACGGCTACAAGCGCCTCGACAACTTCCGTGCCCGGTTCCGCGCCGCGCTCGACGAGGCAGCCGCCACGCGCCGGATTCACGGCGACGGCATCGAGACAAACTTCGCCATTGATCGGGTGCCCGGCCGACGCGGTGGGGGAACCGTGCTCATCATCCGGCGTAGCCCGCTGCTCAGGCTCCCGGCTGACGAGCTGTAGCAGCCTATTTCCCTACCGAGCGCCACACCCCTAGCAGTCGTCATTTCCCTACTGAACGACTCGCCCCGAACCCTGTGGATAACCAGCTCCGTGAGTCGTTCAGTAGGGAAACCGTGAGTCGTTCAGTAGGGAAATACGCGCGTCTCGATCTACTCCCGTCTGGGGTGTCGTTGTTCCCTAGTTCTCTTCTTACCTAGTTCTCTCTTTTACCTACTTACCGACGTAACTCAAGACCGCGCGCGTGCGCGAACTAGACCGTGTTGTCGGCAGGTTCTCGACGAGCTGCGCCCGTCTCGGGGCTGCCGCGGGTTTCGCAAGCGAAACCCTTGCCCTCAGAGGGATTGGTTACGCCCGTACTTCCCACGGATGGGGTGACGATACACCGTCAGGTGCAGCTCACGCTCACAACGGAACACCCCCGGAGACGCACGAGAACGGCCCTGGGAGCGACGCGAGTGCGTTGCCGGTAGTTCTTCCCAGGGCAAGAGGCTTTTGAGAGCGTCAAAGACGATCCAGCGAAGCCCCCGGCCCGAGCAGAACGTGACACATTTGTGCGCCTATTTGTGGCGCATCATGTATGCTGGTGGCATGTCTATCGCTCATGTTCTCCCCAGCCGGGAAGCTCGCACCGAGATTCCCAAAGCGCTGCGCCGGTTCCGCACCGAGGGTGCGACGGCCGATCCTGTCGTGTTCGGCTCGCACCGTCGACCCGAGGCCGTGGTGATCCCGTTCGAGCTGTACACGTCGCTGCTGCCCGCGATCGAGGAAATCGAGATCGCCCAGATCGTGCGCGAGCGCCAGGGCGAACAGGCCCGCCCGCTCAGCGAGTTCGCCGCCGAGCTGGGCCTCGACGCGGCCGACTACGAGTAAGTGGCGCGCCGCAAGCTGGCACTGACCAGCCTCCCCGGTTTCGAGCGCGACGTGTACGCGCTGCCCGATCCTCGCACCCGCAAAATGGCGCTCGACATGCTCGCGTTCATCCGCGACGGACGGGTGCAGGGCGAACCCCTCGGCCAGCACGTCAAGACCGGAGACCTCTCGGACTGCTACAAGTTCTACTTCGACCCCAACGGCGTCGGAAAGCCCCGCTACCGCCTCGTGTACCGCTACACCCCGAACGAGGTGGAAGCCGTCGCAGTCGAGGCCGTCGCCGTGGGCGAGCGCAGCGGCCTCGACGTGTACCTCACCGCCGCCGAACGACTCAAGCGACTGTCAGAAAGCGACCATGACTAGAGCCGTCACCCTCATCCGTTCGCAGGCGCTCTCCGATGCCGCCGAGTACGCCTACGCCGCCACCGCGCCGGCCGATGCGCGGCTGATCTTCCTTGCCGGCTCTTGCCCGCTCAACGAGGACGGTACGACCGCAGGAAAAAGCGACTATGCGGTGCAAGCGGCAAAGTGCATCGAGAACATGAACACCGCTCTGGCCGAGGCTGGCGCAACCATCGAGGACGTGATAAGCACCCGCGTTCTGGTCGCCTCGACTGAACAGGCCGACCTCGTAACCGCGTGGGAAGTCGTGCGCGATGCGTTCGGTTCGCACGACGTACCCAGCACACTCATGGGCGTTACCGTGCTCGGCTACGACGACCAGCTCGTTGAGATTGAAGCTGTCGCCGCAGTTCAGGACTGAGCGCGAGTCAGACCGCGTTGCGCATCCGTCGCAGTGCAAACGCCTGGCTCCCGGCGAACAGGGCAATATCGACGGCCACCGCGAGCACAGCCAGCACGACGAGTACCGCTGCGCTCGTGAGTGAGAGCGCAGCCACCGCAGCGGCCGCGAGCAGGTTGGCGATCATCACGAGCCGGAGCGCGGCACGCATTGGCAATCGGGCGAGCATCACCAGGATCAGCCCGGCCCAGAGCACCACCGCGACCCCAGCCGTCACGAGCACCCACACAGGCACCGGCAGAGCTGTCGCGATTGACGGAGCCGTGAACGCAACGCCTGCGCCGAGCACTATGCAGTAGGCCGCATCGAGCCGCAGGCTCAGCCGCCCAATCCGCTCACCGCTCCACTTGCTCATGCCCTCATCCTACGACCCGACCTCTTGCCTTACGAACCTTTGCCAGCTCCGCCGGCAAACTCACGCCCCACACTCACGCCCCACACTCACAATCTGCTCGCTATTATTGAAGCACGTAATCTACCAATGTTAGAGCGGGGCCGCGACCTCGGTTCGCGGCCCCGGATCGAGAGGGGATGAGCCGGTGAGCAAGGGCGGCTTCAAAGCGTTTCGCGGCTCGGCCGCGACCGCTGAGAGCTACCTGCTCGAACGCGATTCCGACCGCCTCGACGACTACTACCGCGAGGGCAAAGAGCGTTCTGTCGAGCACGGCGTCGTCGGCGTCGCCGGCACCGAAATGGGTGCGCTCACGCCCGAGCAGTTCCGGGCGTGGATGGAGCACCGCGACCCCGAAACCGACCAGGTGCGCGGCGCGTTCCGGCAGCGTACTTTCATCAACTCCGAGGGCATCGAGGAAGTCGGCGGCACGCCGCTCTACCAAGAAACCATCATCAGCGTCGACAAGACGCTGAGCCTCGCGGCCGCCGCGAACCCGAGGGTTGCGGCCGCGCTCGAACAGGCGATGAGTCGGGCCTGCACCGTGGCGGCCGAGGCCGTCGCAGAGCACGCGGTTACCCGGATCGGGCCGCGCGGTGCGCAGCGGCAAGTGAAGTTCGACCGTATCGAGTTCACGAGTGTTCAGCACACCACGAGTCGCACCGGCGACCCGCATTACCACCGGCACATGCAGATCCTCCCCGTGGGCGAAGTCGCCGGCGAATGGCGGGCGCTCGACGGGCGCACGCTGTACCGGCTCGCGGAGCGCGTGAACGCGGCCGCCGACCTCGCGCTCTCAACCGATATGGAGCTGCGACAGGTGCTCGCGGCCGAGGGGCTGAGCTGGGAGCCGGCGCAGGGCGGTGGCCGCGTCACCGAGTACGCGCCGCTCGTCAATGAGCACTCGGCCCGCCGGGATCAGGTCGCACAGAATCGTGAACAGCTTGAGCAGGCGTGGCGGATCGCACACCCAGGCCAGGAGCCGGGGCCGCGTCAGTGGCAGGCGTGGGATACGCACGCCTGGGCGCAGGAGCGGCCCACGAAGAAGCCCGACGCCGAGCTGACCCCCGAGGGGCTGGCCCGCACGGTGGGCGAGGTCACCCCGCAGAACACCGACCGCACTCTGTACGGGCAGGAAGCCTCCCAGATCGATCCCGCCGTGATCGGTGCCGGCGCGCTCGACGACCTCGGCCGGCAGCGTTCCGCGTGGTCGCTGGCCGACGTGCAGGCGGCCGTCGACCGACGCCTCGCACAGACGTACCTCATCAGCGACGTGGGCGTGGCCGAGCTGCGCGACGCCGCTATCGACACCGCCATGCAGCGCAGCGTCTCGTTCCTCGACGCCGGCGTGAACGTCGAGGGCGTCAGGCACTACACGAGCGACCAGGTGCTTGCCACAGATCAGCAGCTCACCGACGCGCTCACCGCCCGCGCTGTGGTGCCCGGCGAGGCCGGCACCGTGGCCGCGCAGCGGGAGGGGTTCACTCTCTCGGCCGAGCAGCAGACGGCGGCCGAAGCGATAGCCGGCACACACTCGCTTGTCGTGATTCAGGGCGCGGCCGGCGCGGGCAAAACCACGATGCTCGAAGCGGCCGCCGAATCGCTCAACGAGCAGGGCCGGCGGCTCGTGGTCGTCTCCCCGACCAAGCGCGGCGCGTTGGAGGCCGGCGACGTGCTCGGCGTCGACGGCGAGAGCGTCCACGCGCTGCTGTACCGCGCCGGCGCCGAGGTCGACGACGCCGGGCGCTGGCAGCTCCCCGAACGGTGGCGGTCGCAGCCGGCAGGCTGGCGACTCGACGAACACACGGTGCTCGTGGTCGATGAGGCCGGGATTCTCGACCAAGACACCGCCGCAGCGTTGCACCAGTACGTCGACGACATGCGGCTCGGGTCGCTCGTGCTCTCCGGCGATGCGGCGCAGCTCGCCGCCGTCGGCCGAGGCGGTTACCTCGCCCGCGCCTCGCAGCTCTCAGGCGTCTCCCTCGACCTCACCGACGTTCGACGGTTCCGCACCCCAGACGGCGGGATCGACGAAGCCTATGCCGAGCTGTCGCTGAGGATGCGCGACCGCGACGACCCCGGCCAGATATTCGACGAGCTGCACGAACGCGGCCTGATTCAGACCGGCACCCCCGGCGAGGTGCTCGAGCGGCTTTCCGAAACCATCGCGCTCGAGCAGCAGGCCGGCCGCAGCACCATCGCCGTCACGTCGACGAACGCGGCCGCGCAGCAGATCAACCACGCCGTGTACGAGCGTCTGGTCGACGCCGGCGTGATCGACCCCGCCACCGTGACGCACGGGCGCGACGGCGACCCCATCGCCGCAGGCGCGCAGGTAGCGACCCGCGAGAACGACCGCGAGCTCGGCGTCGCCAACCGGCAGACGTGGACGGTACGGGGCGTGAACGCTGACGGCCGGATCACCGTTGCCGACCCGACGACGGGGCATCACCGCACCCTCGACGCCGACTACGTGGCCGAGCATGTGCAGCTCGCCTACGCCGTCACCGGGCACGGTGCGCAGGGCATGACCGTCGACACCGCGCACGCGGTGCTCTCCGACGAGATGGATGCCGCCGGCGTCTACGTCGGCATGACGCGCGGCCGCGACGCGAACGTGCTGCACGTCGTCGCCGTCGACGAGCAAGATGCCCGCGAGCAGTTCGTCGAGGCGTTCACCCGCGACAGCTCAGACCGTGGCCTCGACGAAGCCCGAAAGCAAGCCGAGCGCGACATGCACGGCATCATCGCCGGCGACGCCGCGACCGTGGCCGAAGAGGTCGACCAGCTCACCCGCGAAGCTGCACACGCCGAGCAGCAGGCCGCCGTCTGGAACGATGCAGCCGGGCAGTTCGCCAGGTTGTGCGAGCAGCAGACCGCCGAGCTGCACCAGCTCGAACAGGTCGCGGAGACGACGCAGGCCACCGCGCAGCAGGCGCACACCGAAGCCCTCGCCCCGCTGCACACCGAAGCTCAGACCGCCGGGGCCGAGGTCGCTGTGCTGCGCGAGCGCGCGACGCAGGCGCAGCAGGAAGCGCGCAGCGCCGGCCGGTTCAGTCGCCGGCGTGCCGAGCGCGACGCCCAGGCTGCTACGAGCGAGTGGGAGCAGGCGCGCGGCCGCGTTGAGCAGCGCTGGGGCAGCGCCCCGTGGGGGCCGCACGAGGTCGAGAGCTGGGTCGAGCGCGTCAGCCAGCAGCGCGCCGGCCAAAACCCCCAGGTGCGCGACGCGAGCAAAGCCGCAACCGCCGCGAAGATCGAGCTGGGCACCGCGCGCGAGCGGCACCCGCTCGAAGCGTCCGGCCTCGCCCGCCGAGTATTCCGAAACGACCCCGCCGCGCATGTGATGACGGCCGAGAGCGGGGAGCGCCGTGCAACTCGGTACGCGCAAGAATGGCGCGCCCGTGCCACCGATGCACGAGCCGAGGCCGTCGAGCTACGCCAGCTTCCCACCGCTCAAGCCGCCGAACGAGTGCAGACGAAGCACCAGGCCGCAGCAGAGCACGCGGCACGCGAAAAGCAGCTCGCGCGCGAACGCGCTGAACGACTCCGGCAGCACGACCCCTACCGCCCAACTCGCCACCATCCGGGCCAATACCGAGGCGGCCCCAGCCTCGGCCGGTAACTACTTAATCCTCGGTGAGTAAGAGTTTCACCACGTCGAGGCGATCTGAGGGTTAGCCAGACTGTTCGATGATAAGCATGTCGTTGGCATCAAACTTCCAATCGTCGGCGTAGGCAACTTCCCAGTAGTAGCCGTCCGGGTCGCGGAAGTAGCCGCTGTATCCGCCCCAGAAGACCAGTTCGGGGGCCTTGGCGATGGTGCCTCCAATGCTTTCGATCTTTGCGAAGATCGCGTCGACTTCCTCTTTCGTTTTCGCGTTATAGGCGAGGGTGATGCCGTTGAAGGCTGCGGCGGGGTCTGAGGTAGTGGGCGGGCTGTCTCCACCGATGTCTGCGGCCAGTTCTTCTCTCTGGAAGAGTTCGAGTTTGGTGCCTCCGTTGTCGAAGAACACGATTTCGGGGTTCTCTTCGTTGTTGGGAGTTTCGAAGCCGAGGCCATCGCGGTAGAAAGCTCGGGAGCGGATGAGGTCAGCCACACCCAGGCAGATCAGGTTGATGCGGTTGAGTTTGGGGTTCGACGCTGAATCACTCATGTAGCCACGATACTTGAGGGCAAGGCCGCGCAGCGGGCGCGGCAGCCTGAGCGGTCTACGCAGCTGCCTCAGTCTGCTGATAGAGCGCCATTCTCGGCTTCCCATCCACTCGACGGTAAACGCTCGACATGAACGCAGTGTACGGCTCCGTCATTTCTTCCCGAGACGCTGTCGCACGGTACACCAGTACGGCGGCATCGCTACCCGCTTCGACGATCCGAACGTCTGTGATTTCGTAGGCCGCCCAAGCCGGAGAATCGTTGAGTGAAGCCGCGATTTCATCGCGAGTCATCACCCAGCCGTTGGACAGCACAAACAACGCATCGGGCATCATCAACTCGCCGTAGAACGTGCCGCCAGTGGACTCACAAAGCGACTTCCAACCGGCGTGTTCGAGGCTCAGGAGTTCGTCGAGGGTGAATGCACTCATGATTCAAGCCTACGATTCGCCGGCCTCGCCCAAGAGCTGGCGAGCCTCAGCCGATGCCGTGGCACCGTGACGCTCAGTACCGGGCTTAACGCGGGTCAAGTCCCGTGGAGTGGTGTAACCGTTTCGTGATCCTTCAAGGATGTGGGGGCTAGTTTTCGTTGTGATTGCAGATGCTCGCGACGAGC
>NZ_JBFBML010000030.1:0-9749 GCF_040687075.1 Leucobacter sp. NPDC077196 | reverse complement strand
GCCCAAGGCGGGTAATGCTGCGGGCCAGTACCCTCTTCCCGGAACCGAGTACCAACTAGGTGGACGAGGAGTACCTTAAACGACTACTCGCCAGTGGGCGAAGGTATCCTCTGGAAAGACACCAACGGGGCAACCCGCTTTAATCCACTCGAGTACTTTCACTTGAGCTTCGTTGAGTTCAATGGTGCTCTTGGTTTCGTCTTCCACGACCTTTTCTCCTGCCTTCACTGAAGGATGACTATTGGACTTGACTCGATCGCCCTTATGGCTCATAGTAAGCGCCAGCAAACGTAAGCAGGATTAGATTGGATGGGGTCAAGACGAGGTCATGTAGACGATAACGAGAGCAATGCAAAGCGAGGCTTCACCATCGTTGAACTCCTCATTGTGGTCGTCGTCATCGCCGTCCTTGCCGCGATCACCATCGTGGCGTATAGCGGAATCACAAATCAGGCAAAGGCTTCGGCAAAGGCGCAGGACATCGCTCAGTGGAAGAAGAAGTCCGAACTCCGCAAAGTCGAAAAGGGGATTTCTTGCCCCGAGGGATATGTCTTTATCTACGGCAATTCAGCGCTTGGAACTAATGACTTCTGCGTCATGAAATATGAAGCGAAGAACATTGGTGGTGTGGCAACAAGTCAGGCAGACGGCACGCCTTGGGTCAGCATTACGCAGACTGACGCTATTGCCGCCGCAACTGCGTCTGGTGGTCATCTCATCACTGAAGCTGAATGGATGACCATCGCAGCAGATGTGCTTTCGGTGAAATACAACTGGAGCGGCGGAGCGGTTGGGTCGGGTTATGTTTATCAAGGGCACGTCAACAACAACCCAGGGAGTGCTCTCGCCGCTTCCGCTGATGACTCAGACGGACTCTTCGGCATCACTGGCGGCACCGGCACAACGGTTGGTAGGAATAGCCAACGCACGCTCTTGCTCTCTAGCGGCGATACTATCTGGGACTTCAGTGGCAATGTCTACGAATGGACACAGCAGGCGATCGGAACGCCGACGCTCACGACGTCACAAATTGGGGTCAGCGGTGATTCGAACTGGATTTGGCGCGAGTGGAACCTAGGCTCACTTTCAATGGGAAACTTGGGATCCAACAGTCGCCCAAGCGCACTCACATCTACCGCTGGTCTTTCGGACATCGCTAGTTGGGACGCGTCGAAGGGAATCGGACGTGTTTATGCCAACTACGCAGATGCGAGCGCTCGCGCGTTTCGGCGGGGCGGCAGCTGGGGTAATACGTCGGATGCTGGCGTCCTCGCCCTCGCTCTGGACACCTCGGCCACGAACGCGGGCACGGCCGTCGGGTTCCGGGTGGCCCGCTAAGGAAATCAAAAAATCGCGGAGATCTAATGAATACAGGACGGCACTAGAAACGACAAAACGAGACTCGGCTTCACAATCGTGGAACTTCTCATCGTGGTCGTCGTCCTCGCTGTACCTCCATCCTTAAGTAAACCTTTCTTGGCCATCCTCCGAGGTCACGGAGTTCATTCTCAATCCAGATATAGAAAATCTTCGTGTTTAGATCCATGATCTCCATGGCTTCCCGAACAGCAGCAGTGCGGTGCTCTGAATACGTACTTCCTGAACCGTAGAAGTAATCAAGAACGACCCCTCGGTGATGCACCCGGATGCTCGCCTGGTCTTGCACCGCCGACTTGAGATCGTGCAGAAGCCAGTTCAGATTGCAGCGCATCCAGTGGGGCCACACTTCGACGGTCTGATCGCACTCCTCGGCATGTCTCACCAGAGAACTCCTCTCACAGGACAATGAGGCGTTACACGCTTGTCCAAACTCCCGCGGCATCCCCCAGGCACTATCAGCCCACGACTGCATGACGCGGAGCAGCATTTCGTCCCAGCTGGTGGTGGTGTGAAGCTTCATTCAGGGCCTTCCTTTGGCTTTATCCTGGGTGTGAATGGTGCCCGAAACTTGGGCATTTGCCAAGTCCAGGCACTTCTCCGAATTCGAGGCCGGAATTGGCACCTGCTCGGATGCGTGGCTAAGAAGCGCAAAACCCAAGAAGCGCACCGCGCTCACCTGTGGATAACGCAGGCGTCCACTTAGGCGCGGTCTACAGTTAGCTCATGCAAGAGATGCTTGATTGGATCGCCCCACTAGCAGGGTTCGCCACTGCTGACGAAGCAACGGCAAATATTGCTACGACCGCAGCCATGGAGAATCCACACCTGTCACTCTTGGCGAAGGGTCTCCATGCGCTCGTGCTGGCTCATGAAGGTGAGCCGATCAATCCGTATGCTGACTCATACCAACCGCCCGAACGGATCAAGGCCGCGATCGAAGAATTACTTGAAGCGGGCCTCATCATTCGCGTTCAGCATCCATGAGGATCTGGAATCTACTCGCCCAGCTTCACACACGAAATATAGGTCGAACCAGCAATAGGTTGCGCACCTTCGGAGCGGCCGATCGATGAAGTAGCGAATGCACGAATCTCCGCCTTTTGACCATTACAGGCAACATCAGGGTCGGCAACTTGAATCTGCGCTCCAACCGCAACGTTCGCGTTTGATGCATAGCTGCCCAGACTAATACCAGGCCGACCAAGGCTTGCCTCCGTAGAGTTCCCATTTGGATGCGAAAAGGATGCCCAGCTAACGGAATTCTTTACGATCTGCCAGCCGTCTGGAACCTCCACCCAAACCGTGACATCATCCGCTTGCTGCGCAGTCGCATTGTGATAACTAATCCAAACTCCAGCTGGCTCATCCGGGTTTACAAGGAGCCCAGAGGTCAAGCAGGAGTCTGCTTGCCAAGTCCAGACTCCAACAAGCTCGGACTCACCATTTTCTGGAGCAATGACATCCCTGCAATGGTCTTGATCGATTGCTTGCAGCATTTCAGGGAAACGCCAATAGGCTGTCTCGGGATTAGAAGTACTTGGGACCCCGGCTGTCTCAACGGTAACTTCTTGAGCAGAAGTATCGTCGTCTTGCTCATGGTCGTTACCTGTGAGCGCGAAGGCGAATACAGTCCCGATCAGAGCGAGGGCAGCCGCTCCCCCGATAAGCGCTGCCACCCGGCGTCGTCGCTTTGTTTGAAGAGGACGCCCCTTCATGGTGGAGATAGGTACAAGATCTTGCGCCTTGGGCACGAGTGCGACGGCTCGGTCAGCGGAGGGATCGTCAGGATTGTCAGCAACATGAATCTCGCCATCAACTAGCGAATCCATGCCAGTCCTAGTTTGAAAATGCTCGACCGTTAGCGCTTCTTGGCTTGGGGAGTTATCTACCGGCCTCGCAGCAGTTGGTGCGGGCCTACGTCGTAGCCGATTCGCACCCAGATCCCAGTAGGCGAGCGGATCGTCTCCCTCGATGAGCGCATAGAGAAAAGCGACGAATGCATCCTGGAACCCGTCTTTGAGTCGTCCTAGTCGATTCTTGTAGTCACCAGAACCAAGTTCATCAGTCCAATCACCGTTGCTGTGTGCTTGCCGGTAGCTATACGCCGCCCAAGTGTCTCGGAATGTACGGCGGTTAAGCTCCAGAACGACATCGCCAGTAAATACGTGATTGGCCGCTTCAGCGTATCTCTCGTATTGCTCCCGAGAAGGTTGTCGGTTGTCGAGCCCCCACCAGGCAAAGGCGCCGATCAGCAAGGCACGAAATTCGCTGAACTGCGCATCAGAAAGCAGCTCTCGCTCGGCCATTTCCCTGGAGTTCAAAATTCGCTTTCGGACTGCTTCGACCGTTCCGAGGTTGAGGATCTGCTTGAGCTGCATTGCGAGGGAAGACTGATTAAACAAAGTCACCTCATGCGCACCCGTCGAAATGTGCGCACGTAGGGCTCGCTCCCACTCAGGTTGGTCGTCGTCTGGCGAGATTTTTTCCTTGCGCACCGTCTCAGTTTATCCGTTGCCAAGATGCAAAATTTGAGTCATTCATTGCGATCGGAGCAGTATCACAGTTTCTGTCACAGTTTTCGTCTCTGATTTCGTCACAGGTTGTGACAGCTTTCGTCACAGTTTCGTTGTGACGACATTTCCGCTCGCCATACCTTCTTGGCTATCACCTCAACAAGCGAGGTGCGACGAGAGGAAACACAATGTCCCGAACCACAGATATCGGCTTCGATTTTGAAGCCACGCTCACGCAGGAGGAGTTCCTCGTCGAACTTGCCGAAAAGGCCAAGAAAGAGGGGGTCTCTCCCGAAACACTGCGACGTGGACTGGTGCTCACAATGTGCCAGGAAATCTCGAGGGTCTCGATGAAATACATGAAGCACTCGACAGATCTTCTGACGAAAGTCCGGTTGCTCGATGAAGGCCACGCCGCTCAGCTCAGAGAGGGGATGGTGGCAACGATGCCAGCGCTGGAGTCGTTGCTCGCATATACCTCGCACCTAGAAGACGAGCCGCTGACTTGGCCTGCCTCACGCGGCACCATGTTGGACGCGAAGCTGGATCTTCCCCAGAAAGAGAAGAGCGATGCGCCTGCCTGAAGGCCTGGAGGCGTCACCGGCGCACCGCCACCGGGTCGAAGCTCAGATGCAGCAAACTTGCCGCACTGTGCTCGAGCTGGTGGCGGCCTCCGCCGAACCGCTCCTGTCTGGCCTCAAGAGCTACACCGGCGACACGCTTTGGGTCGAGACATACGAGGATTCCGAGAGCTACATTCAAGGTTCGTTTCAAGCGCACGGCTACAAATCAGGAACACCTCAACAGCGCGACCTGATCCGACTCAACATCGGCCAGCGCGCACTCGGCAAGAAGACCCCAGAAGAGTGGGCGAGGTCGCTGCTCGTCACCATCGTGCACGAGCTTGTGCATTTGTACTGCTCGCACCGCGGCATTGAGCACTACCTCCGCGAGAACCCTCGAGAACACACGAAGCAATTCGCACAGGTAGCAGGGCAGGCCGGCCTCAAGGTACACCAGCTGCCACTGAGTGACGCGAAGTACTACACGCCTGATTTCACATCTGAGGGAGCCCGCAGGTATGGCAAACACGGCCAGATCTTCTTGGATCTGCTGAAGCCAACCCCGCTCGAAACGCATCGCACCGCACGCCTAGGCAACGACTCCACGTCGACCGTATTCACGCCCAATTCACGAAAGAAGGAACCAGCCATGTCCGAGATCATTCGGCACTCCGGCGCTTCGTCGCCAACCGTTCAACCTACGCCACTCTTCGGGAGTGGCATAGCCCGGCAAACCAAACGCGAGATCGAAGCAATCAATGCACGAGCAGAGATTGCCGTCGTCTCCGAACAAGCCCACGCATTCCTGGCGTCTGTCGCGATCACCAACACCGCCGTACTCGTCGGCCAAGCAGAGACCCTGATCCGCAACCATCCAGCCGCTGCACCGTATCTCGAGACTCTAGTCGCAGGTTATGCCTTCGGTGCCGCTCAACGCTTGAATCGGGGGTTGTGATCATGTGGGAAGCCATCTCCATGACGCTCACCGTCATTGCAGTGCCGTTGCTCCTTATCCTCCTCGCATGGTTCATCTACGGGTACGTCTCAGATCTCCACAGAGCGCGGATACGCCGTTTAGAACACGAGCGCGACCTTGCCGCTGATGAACTACAAGACACCATCTTCAAGATCGCTGCCGAGCTTGCAGCATCGCAAAGAGAGAGCACACAGGCAATGCTCCGAGCCGTTGCGGACAACGCCCGCGACGCTCCCCGCAACAAGTAGACCTGCACCTAAATCGTTGTGGATTACGCAACGAACCCGATTAGACGGTTGACGAGCACTTCCGCTTAGTCCATAACCAGACATCACCGCGGCCGCACCGCATCCTGCGAGCCGAGTAGTAATAGGAGTTCATTGACATGCTTACCGAGCCAAACACCATCCATCCATACATCGTCGACGCCGTCGCATCACAGCTCGACATGACCTGCGACCTTGAGCTGCATGACGTGGCATTGGTCGACCCGCCTTGGCAAAACCAAGGCGGGGAGAAACATTACCCAACGATGTCGCTCAGGCGCATTATCGGCATGAGGGACGCAATCCGCGCTCACATGAAACCCGATTCCTGGCTTTTCCTCTGGACAACAAAATCCCTCGTAGAAGAAGCAAAACACGTGCTCAAAGAATGGGGCTACGAGTACGGCGAATCGATCACTTGGGGCAAGCTGAACCGCTATGGGTACGGCAACAAGCGCATCGGGGTGCGCCGTGCCACCGAGATACTTCTGATCGGTACCCGCGGAAATGTGGTCTCAGATTTTCGTGCGCAGCCTGACTGGTTTGCCTCTCCTGCTGGCCGTCACGCCGAAAAGCCACTCGAACAATATGCGATTATCGAGCGGATCGCAGGTGCCGACGCCCGGGTTCTGGAACTTTTTGCTCGGGTGAGACGTCCCGACCCTCGTTACAGTTTCTGGGGCAATGAACTGGACCGTTGCGATGTGAACTTCGCTCCCTGGGGCTACCCAGTGCCAGCTGATCAGCCGATCGGCGTCCAGGTCAGCGAAGAGGGAGTAGGGCGATGAATCATGTCCAGCAACCCCTCATCTTCTCCCGTCCTGCGGTTCTTTCGTGCCAGTCTCTTCTTCCTCGGCGGCGTCATTGCGATCACGATCGGGCTCGAGCTACTCTCACAGCACTGGGTCTGGTTAGCCGCGATAGCGAGCCTTTCGATCGTGATCTATGGATCGAGCGTCACTATCCGCTGGTGGAGATCCCGAAGGTAGAAACCACAAGCACATTCACCCCTGTCATGTCGTTGTGGAATAGACAACATGGCTTGACAGGAATACCAGACGAGTGCATAAATATCCCGAATCGCATGAGCGAACCCCCTACGCCGCTATTGACCGAGGAGCGAAGTAACAAGGAACCAAGGGAGGTGCGCTATGTCCGTGCGTCACGCAAAAGCTAATCAACGTGATCCGTTCGTGTTCACGCGAATCCACCTGCCACGACCTACTCAGCCCGAGTCAATCCTCCAGCTGCTCTCGCGGCTCATGAGTTCGGATATTCCGCGACCCCTTGCTTTCGAATCCCAGGCGGGAGACGGGGAGGTTGCCCACATCCTCGGCTGCTCACCAACGGCCGTTCAGCGCCTCAAACGGCTCATTCGCGGGGTAATCCCGGGGACCCAGTTTGAGGCCACCAAACGGGCGAACGTGGCGAACGTGAGCCGTATCACCAGCACCGCCCCAGGGTTCACCCTCGGTAACACGGATTCGGCTGAACCTGTTGTCGCAGCACTCTTCTCTGCGTTCGCGTCCAGACGCGAGACAGAAGTCGTAGCACTGCAGCTCGTACTCGGACGCACCAGTCGTGCCAGGCAGCTCCCAAAAGAGATACCTGATCCCACCCAGTCCCTGGCGAGCCGCCTCCTCACCGGCACTCGAGCTGCAACCGGAGACCTGCAACGACAACTCCGCGCTGCGCACGCAAGCCCGAGACTCGAGGCGACCGTACGCATCGGAGTAGGCGCAGGGGATGTGAAACGGCAGCACGCACTCACTTTTGAGGCGTTCGGGGCATTGCAGCTCGTGGAAGCCGCCGGTGCGCAACTCACGCTCGTACGAGATTCGGTAGAACGTTGGAATCGCTGCACGCTTGGCCGATCCTCATTCCGCCTGTCCGCCGAGCAGATCCTTCCGCTACTGGCTTGGCCGCTTGGCCGAAACGATTACCCCGGGATTGTCCCAGTTCATCCGCGACGCCTCCCAGCGTCCGAGATATTAAGTCGGAGTGAGAGTATCTTCGCGGTGGGAACTGCCCCAGGGCCAGAAAGACTCATCGGACTCGACACCGAGAGTCGCCTGAAACACGTCCTCGTCACTGGGCCGACCGGTGCCGGGAAATCGACCTTGCTTGAGCATCTGGCGCTAAGTGACAACAAGGCTGCTCGTGCCTGCGTCGTAATTGAACCGAAGAAGCAACTCGTCGAGGGCATTCTTTCCCGGCTTCCGCCAGAAGCGGCAGGGCAGGTTGTTGTGCTCGATGCAGCCGACGAAGAGTCAGTCGTAGGGTTCAATCCTCTCGACCTGGGTGACCGAGATCCTTATGTCGTTGTCGATGGCATTTTGGCAGCGCTCGCGGCAGTTTTCTCTGACGGCTGGGGTCCGCGCACTGAGTACATAATTCAAGGAGCGCTGCTTTCTCTCGCCCTCGCAGGAAAGAAACGGGGCCAGCCATACACACTTCTAGATCTGCCCCGACTCCTAACCGATGCTCCGTTCCGACGCGAGGTCACGTCGGCAGCACAAGACGATCCAATAGTGACTGAAGTCTGGGCTGAGTTCGAGCAAATGCGCCCAGGCCAGCGTGCTTCAGTGGTGGCTGCTCCGCTCAATAAGCTGCGAAAAATTGTCATGCGAAAGCATCTCGCTGCGGTGTTAGGTCAGTCACAACCACGATTCCGGCTGCGCGACGTCTTCCGTGAGAACAAGACCGTTCTGGTCCCGCTGAACGAATCGCTCCTCGGAACCGGGGCAGCGCGTCTGCTTGGCAATCTTATTACCGCAGAAATCTTCATGGCTGCTCAGGAGCGTGCCAGCGAGAAGGATCCCGAGAAGCGGCCCGGCATGGTCATCATCGATGAGGTGCAAAACTACCTGCATCTGCCGACCCCGTTAGACGTGGCGCTCGGTGTCTTCCGGTCCTATGGAGTGGGGCTCCATGCCGCGCATCAACACCGTGGACAGCTAACGACGGCCATGCGTACCGCGCTTGATACAAATGCAAGGAATAAAATTTGCTTTTCCCTTGAAGCTGATGACGCTCGCGATATGGCACGGATGGCCCCTCAGCTTACGGCTGACGACTTCCTGGCCCTTCCAATCCGCGAAATATACGCCCGGCTTCTTGGGAAAGGAGTGCCCACAGCTTGGTGTTCAGCAAGAACCCTTCCGCCCGCTAAGAGGCGCAATGCCCATGAACTCATTCGCCAGGCAAGCAGAGACGCCTTCGGAGCACTGCCCGAGCAGCTACAGCCGGTCGGGGCTCCAGCAGGGGCAGACGCATCCGACCCTGATAGCACTGCCGCTAAAGATGAGGGCATTTCGGGTCCTCAATCGCACCAGCGAAGGAGACGATCATGAAGGCTTTTTCAAGGGTGAAATTCGGGAGGGGGTCGTCCAGCCACTATTCCGTTCACTGTTCCAACCAAGACGAACACCCACCGCCATTGTTCGGCCCGTTCTCGCAAGGTGCGACCCCTTTGGGATGGGACTCCCCCGGCGTTGCCGGGGATGAGAGGGGGCTGCAGGGAGGTGAAATCCCATGAACCAGTCTCCCGTGAATCTCTCCGATCAGTTGAGCCAACGCGATCTCCAGATCCTTAACAACTTGGAACGGTTCCGACTCCTCACTACAAGGCACATCCAACGGCTGCATTTCCCGGCACAGCCTTACGGAATGCATACGAGCGGAGCATCGGCAACTCGTGGCACCACACGAGTGCTCAACCGGCTCGAAGCCCACGGTCTCATTGGCAGATTAGCCCGGCGAATCGGAGGCGCAAAACACGGCTCGGCGGTTGTCATTTGGCAGCTTGCAGCGAGAGGCGAAGCGCTTCTACGTAGCCAGCGAGGAGAGACGCAGCGCCGCAGGTTCGAGGAGCCCAGCCTGCACTTCGCAAGGCATACTTTGGCAGTTGCCGAAGTAGCAGTGACGCTGATCGAAGCCAGCTCTGCCGGGGAGTTGGGTCTGATGCACGTTTAGGTGACATTCAACATGGCTAGTTTCTGCTGGCCTGGAAGGATGAACCTATGCCCCCTCGCTACCCCAAAGAGTTCCG
>NZ_JBFBML010000029.1:0-10230 GCF_040687075.1 Leucobacter sp. NPDC077196 | reverse complement strand
TGGGAAGCGTCAGAACTTCCATCATCGGGAGACCTCGACCCATGTTCACGGCACCACACCGCGGGGCGCGGCTACACCCTCAATTACGAAGAGCCGTTTTACTCTGCTACCGTCGTGAGGTAAAACGATTTATGTATGTACCGTGATCATCCAAGGCGCGCCCATCGGCGGGCGCCGCCGGCCGGAGCGCATCGCCGCGGTCCGGGCCACCACCACTGTCGAAGGAGTCACCACTGTGTTGATCAACCAACGAACCCGCTCCCGGGCGGCCGCCGGCGCCGCGATCGCGCTGAGCCTCGCGTGCGTCCTCACCTCCTGCGCCGCGCCCGGCTCGGCGCCGGGCGGCACCGAGCAGACGGAGGCCGCGCCGGGCTTCCTCGCGGTCGCCGACGAGGCGCTCACGGGCACGGGCGCCCTCACCGTGCAGCTGGACTACGACACGAGCGAGGCCGACGGGCTCGACCCCCAGACCGCGCAGACCGACACCTCGTGGATGATCATGGGGCTCGTCTACGAGACGCTCGTGACCACGGACGAGAACTTCGAGATCCAGCCGAAGCTCGCCACCTCCTGGGAGCAGCCGGACGACACGACCTACGTCTTCACGATCGACACCACCGCGACCTTCTCGAACGGCCGCGCGCTCACCGTCGACGACGTCGTCGGCAGCCTCGAGCGCCAGGTGGCGAGTCAGAGCGTGTGGTCCGGCCAGATGGGCCCCGTCGAGTCCGTCGAGGCCACCGGCGACGATCAGGTCACCGTGAAGCTCGGCAGCCCGTACGCGCCGTTCCTCGCCGCGCTCGCGAACACGCCGGCCGCGATCCTCCCGATGCAGGAGGTGAACGACGGCAGCGTCGACCTCACCACGACGATGCTCGGCACCGGCCCGTACCTCGTCGCCGACCACCGGCAGGACGAGTCGTGGACCTTCACCGCGAACCCCGACTGGCACGGCGGCGACAACCTCGCCGTGCAGACCCTCGAACTGCAGATCGTGGATCAGGAGTCGACCAGGCAGGCCGCGCTCCGCGAGGGCAGCACCGGCATGGCGAAGTTCGTCAACATCGACTCGCTGTCGCAGCTCGGCGGCAACGAGGGCCTCCAGATCGTCAAGCAGACGCAGAGCGACCTCTACTACGTCCTCGTCAACTCGCAGAAGCCCGACAGTCCGCTGAACGACCAGGACGTCCGCTTCGCGATCAACACCGCGATCGACCGCCAGGCGATCGCCGACATCGTCTTCGCCGGCGAAACGACCCCCACCGGCATCACCCCCTCGAACCTGCCCGGCGCCTGCCGGGTCGACGAGCTGCCCTCGGAGCAGGCCGCGATCGAGGACGCGAGGGCGACCATCGAGGAGACGGGCGCCGGAGACGTCGAGCTCGACCTCATCGTGGACACCTCGAACCCCGTCATGGCGCAGATCGCCCAGCTCGTGCAGCAGCAGCTCGCGGAGATCGGCGTCACCGTCCGGATCGAGCAGGTCGACACCGCGACCTACAGCGAGCGGGTCTTCTCGGCCCAGCCGGGCGACTTCGACCTGTCGATCAGCTGGTTCGCGGGCTACTCCGACCCGTCGATGGTGACCAAGTGGTGGAACCCCGAGCAGGCCTTCTTCAACGTCGGCTTCACGGGCGTGCACGAGGATCTCAACGCGCTCATCGCCGAGGGCGCGAGCGAGACCGATCCCGACGCGCGCGCCGAGGTGCTGACCGAGCTGTGCGCCTCCGCCGACGAGTACGCCGAGATGGTGCCGCTCGTGCACCGGCCGTCCATCATCGGGTTCGACACCGCGGCGGTGAGCCCGACGATCCAGAGCAACGAGGGGTACGGCAACATCCTCCGCAACATCGCCGACTACCGGATCGCCGGGGAGTAGTCCCGAATGATGCAGATCCTTCGCTGGTCCGCCGGGCGGGTGATGAGCGCGCTCATCACCCTGCTCGGCGTCTCGGTGCTCATCTTCGTCGCGATCCGTCTCATGCCCGGCAGCTACGAGGACATCATCCTCGGCCCGCTCGCCTCCGCCGAGGAGCGGCAGCTGCTCGCCGAGGCGTACGGGCTCGATCAGCCGATCTTCGTGCAGTACTTCGCCTGGATCGGGCAGGTGCTCACGGGGGAGCTCGGCACCTCCTACGTCACGCAGAGCTCCGTCTCCGGCGAGATGCTCGAGCGCATCCCGGTGACCGCGACGCTCACGATCATGGCGATGGCGGTGACGCTGCTCGCGGGCGTGCCGCTCGGGATCTGGACGGGAGTGCGATCCGGTGCGAAGCAGGGCGGCGCCGTCGGCCGCGTCGTGTCGAGCATCGGCATCAGCGTGCCCGAGTTCGTGCTCGGCAGCATCGTCATCTTCGTGTTCTCGCAGTTCTCGCTCGGCCTGAAGGTCGGCGGGTTCGCGAGCATCGGCACGGGCTTCTGGCCGACGTTCCAGGCGCTCCTGCTTCCAGCGCTCGTGCTCTCCGTCTTCTGCGTCGCGGCGACCGCGCGCACGACGCGCGACGCCGTCATGGGAGTGCTCGTCGAACCGCACATCACGGCCGCCGTCGCGCGCGGGGAGACGGCCGGGCACATCGTGCGCCATCACGTCCTGCGCAACGCCGGGATCCCGATCCTCACGCTGCTCGGCACCATCACCGCCTATCTCCTCGGCGGCGCCGTCATCATCGAGACGCTGTTCAACCTGCCGGGGCTCGGCTCGTTCATGGTCACCGGCCTCGGCCGTCGGGACTTCGCGGTCGTGCAGGCCACCGTGCTCTTCGCCGCCGCCGTCTTCGTCGTGCTGAGCCTCGTGCTCGACCTCATCACGAGCGCGCTCGACCCGCGCGTCGCCGTCACCGGGAAGGCAGGATCATGACCACCTACTCCCTCCCGCTCTCGAAGCGGAAGCGCGCGGTCAAGACCCGCCCGCCCCGCGACGCCCTCTTCATCGCCGCCGCCTGCGCGCTCGGCCTCATCGTGCTCGTCGCTGTGGCGGCCGCCGTCATCCCCTTCGCGGGCGATCCCGCGAGGATCGTCGGCCCGAGGCTCAGCCCGCCCTCTGCGGCGTACCCCTTCGGCACCGACGCCCTCGGCCGCTCGGTGCTGGCGCGCCTGCTGGAGGGCACGCGCACCACGCTCGTCCTCTCCACCCTCGCCGTCGTGTGCACCGCGGTCATCAGCGTGATCCTCGGCCTCGTCGCCGGCTACGCGGGCGGCTGGGCGCGGGAGGTCATCATGCGCCTGAGCGACGTGCTCTACTCCTTCCCGTCGATCGTGCTCGCGATCCTCATCGCGGCGGTGGTGGGACCCGGCCAGGCCGCGGTGCTCTCCAGCATCGTGCTCGTCACGGTGCCGCTCATGACCCGCATGGTGAGCGCGGCGGCGATGTCGGTCGCCAAGCGCGACTTCGTGACCACCGCGAAGATCAGCGGCGTGTCGGCCCCGGTGATCCTCTTCCGCCACCTGCTGCCGAACGTCAGCGGCACCATCGCGGTGCAGGGCACGTACGCGCTGTCGGTCGGCATCCTCGTCGAGGGAGGACTGAGCTTCCTCGGCTACGGCGTGCAGCCGCCGCGGTCATCGCTCGGCCTGCTGATCCAGGAGGGCGGCAGCTACATGCTGCAGGCGCCCTGGCTGCTGTTCGCCCCGGCCGCGGTGCTCGTCGTCGCGATCCTCTCCATCAACCTCATCGGCGACACGATGCGCGATCGGCTCGATCCGCGCGAGACAAGGAGCCTCGTATGACCGCGAACGCCCCCGCTGCCCCGGTGGTCTCGCTCACGGGATTCAGCGCCGAGTACCGCACCCGTCTCGGCGTGACCCGAGCGCTCGACGGGATCGATCTCGATGTCGCCCGCGGCGAACTGCTCGCGATCGTCGGCGAGTCGGGATCGGGCAAGTCCACCGTGTCGCAGGCCATCGGCCGCATGCTGCCGCGCGTCTGCCACGTGACCTCCGGGTCGGTGCACGTGCTCGGCAGGGACATCGCGAGTCTCGCGCCCGATGCGATACGGGCGCTGCGACGGGAATCACTGGGTTTCATCCCGCAGGATCCCATCGCCTCGCTCAACCCGACGATGCGGATCCGTCGCCAGCTCGAGCTCGCGCTCAGGCCGCTCGGACGACCGACCGACCTGGAGTCGCTCACCGAGCTGCTCGCGAGCGTCAAGATCCTCGAGCCGGATCGGGTGCTCCGACTCTATCCGCACGAGGTGTCCGGCGGAATGGCGCAGCGCATCGCGATCGCGCTGACCATGGCGCGCGAGCCCGAGATCCTGATCGCCGACGAGCCCACGGCATCGCTCGACGCACAGGTGCGCGACGAGATCCTGACCCTCATCGTCGACCTGGTGCAGCGCTCCGGCGCGAGCCTCATCTGGATCAGCCACGACCTCGGCGCCGTACGTCGCTGGTGCGACCGGATCGTCGTGATGCACCAGGGGCGTATCGTCGAAGAGGGGCCGGCCGCGCAGGTGCTCGACGAGCCGCGGGCGGACTACACGAGAACGCTGGTCGCCGCGATACCGGGCCGCCAGGATCCCACGACGAAGGAGGCGGAATGATGTCTGCGTCCCATCCGGACACGGATACGGCCCCGGTGCTGGAGCTGCGCGAGGTCAGCGTCGCGTTCACGAGCGGGGCGGGAGCGAAGCGGCGGACCGTTCGCGCCATGAACGCGGTGACGCTCGAGGTCGCCCCGGGCGAGACGCTCGGGCTGGTGGGCGAGTCCGGATCGGGCAAGACCACGACCGCCTCGGTCGCCCTGGGCCTCAAGCGGCCCGACTCCGGCGAGGTGCTGCTGCTCGGCGAACCCTTCACGCGATCGCGCAGGGCCAACGCCGGCAAGCTGCAGGCGGTGCTGCAGCATCCGCACTGGTCGCTCAACCCCCGGCGCAAGGTCGGGGAGTCGGTGCGCGAACCGCTGACGGTCGCGCGGCGCGACCTCAGCCGGTCCGAGCAGCGGCAGCGCGTGACGGAGATGCTCGAGCAGGTGGGGCTGAACCCCGCCTTCGCCGAGCGCTACCCCCACGAGCTCTCCGGAGGACAGCGCCAGCGCGTCTCGGTGGCCCGGGCGCTCGTGACCGAGCCGCGCTTCATCGTCTTCGACGAGGCCGTGAGCGCGCTCGACGTCGCCGTGCAGATGCAGATCCTCGCGCTCATCCGCGAACTGCAGGCGGAGCACCGCTTCGGCGCCCTCTTCATCTCGCACGATCTCGGCGCCGTGGAGCGCGTCGCGGACCGTGTCGCCGTGCTCTTCCGCGGCGACCTCGTCGAGACCGCTTCGACGGAGGAGTTCTTCCGCAACCCCCAGCACCCCTACTCGCAGACACTCTTGGAGGCCCTATGAATACGACACCGGTCCACGCACTCACGGATATCGACGGCGGGATCGTCGTGGATCCCGCGCCCCGCCTGGCGGGCCCGCCCGTCTTCGGCGGCCCGGGCAACGCCGCCTTCGACCTCGTGCCGGTCAGGAGCACCGGGCGGGAGACGCTGCGGTTCGACTTCCCGGGCGTCAGCGTCGGTTCGGCGCACTACGAGGAGGGGCCCACCGGTGCGACCGTGATCCACATCCCCGCCGGCGCCCGCACCGCGGTCGACGCGCGCGGCGGAGCCGTGGGTCTGTCCGGCGGGTACGACTTCAACCACGCCATCTGCCTGGCCGGCGGAGCCAGCTACGGGCTCGAGGCGGGCGCCGGGGTGAGCGGCGCGCTCCTGGAACGCCTCGAGTATCGCACCGGCTTCGCCGAGGCCCAGCTGGTGTCGTCGGCGGTCATCTACGACTTCTCGGCGCGCTCCACCGCGGTCTACCCCGACAAGGCGCTCGGCCGCGCGGCGCTCGAATTCGCCGTTCCCGGTGAGTTCCCGCAGGGGCGGGCGGGCGCGGGCATGAGCGCGTCCGCGGGCAAGGTGGACTGGGACCGCACCGAGATCACCGGGCAGGGCGCGGCGTTCCGTCGTCTCGGCGACGTGCGCATCCTCGCCGTCGTCGTGCCGAACCCGGTCGGTGTGATCGTGGACCGCGCGGGCACGGTGGTGCGCGGCAACTACGACGCGCAGACCGGGGTCCGGCGCCACCCGGTGTTCGACTACCAGGAGGCGTTCGCCGAGCAGGTCCCGCCCGTCACCGAGGCCGGCAACACCACGATCAGCGCGATCGTCACGAACGTGCGGATGAGCCCCGTCGAGCTGAACCAGTTCGCCAAGCAGGTGCACAGTTCGATGCACCGCGGCATCCAGCCGTTCCACACCGACATGGACGGCGACACGCTCTTCGCCGTCACCACCGACGAGATCGATCTGCCGACGACCCCGGGGTCGTCGCGCGGGCGGCTGTCGGTGAACGCGACCGCGCTCGGCGCGATCGCCTCCGAGGTGATGTGGGACGCCGTCCTCGAGGCCGGCAAGTAGGGGCCCGGCCCCGGAACAGGAGAGGAACGCTGTGGAGATCATCACCGCGACGGTGACGGGCACGGATCCGGGAAGCCGGGGCGCCGAGATCGGGAGCCGCTTCGGGGAGGGGATCCGCGACGCGGTCGACGGCATGACCACCTACACCGCCAGCATGGCGTTCCAGTCGATCGGCATCCCGATCCGGCGCATCCCCTCGGCCATCATCATCGGCGTGCTCGGCACCTTCTTCACCATCTACCTGGTCATGTCGACCAGCCTGCTCGACGCGGTGAACATCATGCTGCAGGTGCTGATCCTCATCTCGGCTCCGGGCATCACCGTCTACTGCATGGACATCTGGCTGCGCCGCAACCGATACGATGGCCTCGATCTCTTCGACGAGCGCCGGGGGGCGAAGTACTGGTACACCGGCGGCTTCAGCATTCCCGGCCTCGCCGCGGGGATCATCGGCGGCGCTGCCGCCTCCTTCTTCCTCACCACCGATTTCTGGAGCGGCGCGGTCGCCGAGGCCATGGGCTACATCGATCTCTCCGCCCCCGTCGCGATGATCGTCAGCGGTGGCCTCTACTATCTCTTCACCCGCCGCGGCTACACCTTCGGAGACACTCGATGAACGCACGTTCCACCGGCCAGCACCCCGCCAGGTATCCCGGAGCCGCGGCCGGGGAGCCGACACTCGACAGCTGGCAGGAGGCCCCGCACAACCGCTGGGCCTTCGCCCGCCTGGGCGAGCTGCTGCCCACGGCGGCGGTCTCCCGGCGCGACCCGGCGACGCCCGCGGAGCCCGTCGTGCGGCTCGACGCGCTCGCGACGCGGCTCCCCGATCTCGAGCAGCGGCTCGAGGAGACCTGCACCGACGCATTCCTCGTGCTGCGCGGCTCCGAGGTCCTCGCCGAGTACTACCGGGCGGGTTTCGCACCCGACGACCGTCACCTGCTGATGAGCGTCTCGAAGTCGCTGTGCGGCACGGTCGTCGGCGCGCTGATCGACGAGGGGCGCATCGATCCCGCGCAGCCCGTCACCGAGTATGTACCCGAGCTCGCGGGCTCCGTCTACGACGGGCCCTCCGTGCTGCAGGTGCTCGACATGCAGATCTCGATCGACTACAACGAGGACTACGTCGATCCGGCCTCGGAGGTGCAGACCCACGATCGCTCCGCCGGCTGGCGCACGCGGCGAGACGGGGACCCCGCCGACACCTACGAGTTCCTCACCACCCTCCGCGGCGACGGCGGCACCGGCGAGTTCCAGTACTGCTCGGCGAACACCGACGTGCTCGCCTGGATCGTCGAGCGGGTCACCGGTCTGCGCTACGTCGAAGCGCTCTCCACGTACCTGTGGGCGAAGCTCGACGCCGATCGGGATGCGACCATCACGGTCGACCAGACCGGCTTCGGCTTCGCGAACGGGGGCGTCTCCTGCACCGCGCGGGATCTCGCACGCGTGGGCCGCATGATGCTCGACGGCGGCGTCGCTCCCGGCGGACGGGTCGTATCGCAGGGCTGGGTGGAAAGCGTGCTGGCCGGCGGCTCCCGCGAAGCCATGCCCGACGAGGGTTTCACCTCCGCATTCCCCGAGGGCAGCTACACGCGCCAGTGGTGGTGCACGGGCAACGAGCGCGGCAACGTGAGCGGCATCGGCATCCACGGCCAGAACCTCTGGCTCGATCCGCGCACCGACTCCGTGATCGTCAAGCTCTCGTCGTGGCCCGATCCCGACACCCGGCACTGGCACGGGCTGCAGAGCGGGATCCTGCTCGACGTCAGCCGTGCCCTCGACGCGGTGTAGGCGGCGTGACCGGCGTCGGCACCGCGCCGGTGGATCCTGCGACTGCCTGACGCGGTGGCGCCACCGCGTCAGGCGCGTCGCAGGATCCGCCCGCGACGCGGGGACACCCGAGGGAGCGCCTACTCCCCCATCCGGTTGCGGGTGCGCATCGCCCGTTCGGCCTCGCGCTTGTCCTGCCGCTCGCGCATGGTCTGGCGCTTGTCGTACTCCTTCTTGCCCTTCGCGAGGGCGATCTCGACCTTCGCGCGGCCGTCGAGGAAGTACAGGCGCAGCGGCACGATCGTCATGCCGCCCTCGCGGGTCTTCTGGTAGAGCTTGTCGATCTGCTGGCGGTGCAGCAGCAGCTTGCGCTTGCGGCGCGGCGCGTGGTTCGTCCACGAGCCGTTGAGGTACTCGGGGATGTAGGCGGCGTCGAGCCAGGCCTCGCCGCGCTCGATGAACACGTATCCGTCGACGAGCGACGCGCGTCCCATGCGCAGCGACTTCACCTCGCTGCCCGTGAGCACCAGGCCCGCCTCGTAGGTGTCGAGGATGTGGTACTCGTGCCGGGCCTTCTTGTTGGAGGCGATCAGCTTCTCGCCGGTCTCCTTCGGGCTCATGTCACATCCTTCCTGCGGCCGGGGTGGTTCGGGGTCCGCGCTCACGCGCGAAGAACCAGCTTATCGCACACCGCCGCCGTTCCGCCCGCCACGCCGAGCCGCCCGGCCTCGAGGCGCCCGAACCGAGCCGATTGCTCCAACCCGCACGGATTATCGGCGCGGGAGGGCTCGGGCTCGCACGATGGGCTCGGTTTCGACGAGCCCCGGCCCCGAGATCCGGATCCGCGGCCCGCCCCGGGGACGCTCTGCGCTACACCCGCAGGTATCTGGTGATCGCGATCTTCGCCGCGATCGCCGAGAGCACCACTCCCACCAGCACGAGGATCGGCGGCACCACGAGCGCCTGCTCCACCGTGATGTAACTCGTGAACGGCACCTCCCGGGCGAGGAATCCCTGCACGAAGAAGCGCACGATCGCCACCGACGCGGCGCTCGCGAGCACGGCGCCGAAGAGCGCGGCGATGATGCCCTCCAATATGAAGGGGGTCTGGATGAACCGGTTCGACGCGCCCACGAGGCGCATGATCCCGATCTCCCGCCGGCGCGAGAACGCCGAGAGCCTGATCGTGGTCGAGATCAGCAGCATGGCCGCCACCAGCATGAGCCCCGCGATGACGATCGCCGTGTAGCTCGCCACCCCCAGGAACAGGAAGATCCGATCGAGCAGGCTGCGCTGGTCCGAGACGCTCTGCACGCCGGGGATGCCCGAGAACGTCTCCGTGATGATGTCGGAGCGCGAGGGATCCTTGAGCTTGATCCAGAAGGTCTGGTTGAGCTGCTCCGGCTTCGTGATGTCGACGATCGGGTTGCCCTCGAACTGCTGCACGAACTCCTTGTAGGCCTGCTCGTGCGTCACGAAGAAGAAGTCGTCGACGTAGGGGCGCAGCGTGTCCGACTGCAGCGCCTCCTCGACGGCCGCGATCTCGTCCTCGCCCGCGTCCTCGCCGGCGCAGGTCGAACTCTGGTCGTAGTCCGTGCAGAGGTAGACGGCCACCTGCGCGCGGTCGTACCAGAACGTCTTCATCTGCTGGATCTGCAGCTGCATCAGGATCGCCGCCCCCACGAAGGTGAGCGACACGAAGGTCACCAGCACCACGGAGATGACCACCGACATATTGCGGCGCAGGCCGTTCCAGACCTCGCCGAGCACCAGTCCCGCCCTCATCGCACCGGCCCCACATCCGTCTGGTCGTCGTTCTTCCGGCGCAACCCGAGGTGCTCCGCCAGGCTGCCGGTCTCGGACATGCGCACGGGATCCATCGGGCGATCCGGATCGAGGAAGCTCGGGATCCGGCGCGCCTGCGGCCCGCCGGAGCGCACCGTGTCGTCATCGTCGATGTCGGAGTCGTCGGGGCTCTGTTGCAAAGATTGGCGGCAGTCAGAGGTAGGCTGTCGCTCTGCGCCGATCAGGCGGCTGCTGCGAAATGGTGGTTGAGCATGCCCATGG
>NZ_JBFBML010000028.1:0-13110 GCF_040687075.1 Leucobacter sp. NPDC077196 | reverse complement strand
ATGCCCCCCCCCCCCCCACAACTGCGCGCGGGCAAAAACTACTCGCGTGTCAGGGGTGCGACACGCACGAAGAGTGACCCCGCTCGCAGAAAGGCGCAGAAAGGCGCAGAAAGGGGCAGCGGCAGCAGCGCAGCAGCGCAGCGGCCGCTAGGCGCCAGCGCGGGCGCGGGCCGCGGCGCCGGGCTCGAGCGGTGCGAGGCGCTGCAGCTGGGTGACGTGGGCGGGTTCGAGCTCCGCGATCGAGGCGACGCCGAGCAGTTTCATGGTGCGTTCGATCTCGTCGCGCAGGATCGCGATCGTGCGGTCGACCCCGGCTCGCCCGCCGGCCATGAGTCCGTAGAGGTAGGCGCGTCCGATGAGGGTGAACTTCGCCCCGAGCGCGATCGATGCGACGATGTCGGCGCCGTTCATGATGCCGGTGTCGACCATCACCGTCGCGTCGCGACCGACCTCGCGCACGACCTGCGGCAGCAGGTGGAACGGGATCGGCGCCCGGTCGAGCTGGCGGCCGCCGTGGTTCGACAGGATGATGCCGTCGACGCCGAGGTCGACGAGCTTCGCCGCGTCCTCGACGGTCTGCACACCCTTCACGACGAGCTTGCCTGGCCACATCTCGCGAATCACCTTGAGGTCTTCGTAGCTGATGGTGGGATCCATCGCGGCGTCGAGCAGCTCGCCGACGGTGCCGCCGGTCGTGGAGAGCGACGCGAATTCGAGCTTGGGGGTGGTGAGGAAGTCGATCCACCACCACGGCCGCGGAATCGCGTTCACGATGGTGCCGAGGGTGAGCTGCGGCGGGATGGAGAATCCGTTGCGCTTGTCGCGCAGCCGGGCTCCGGCGACGGGCGTGTCGACGGTGAACTGCAGGGTGTCGAATCCGGCTTCCGCGGCACGGCGCACGAGGCCGTAGGAGATCTCGCGATCCTTCATCACATACAGCTGGAACCAGTTGCGGCCGTTCGGGTTCGCGGCCCGCACGTCTTCGATCGACGTGGTGCCGAGGGTGGAGAGCGTGAACGGGATGCCCGCGGCTCCGGCGGCGCCGGCTCCTGCGGTCTCGCCTTCGGTCTGCATGAGGCGGGTGAACCCGGTCGGGGCGATGCCGAAGGGCAGGGCTGAGGATCCGCCGAGGACCTGCACCGAGGTGTCGACGTTCGCGGCGGGCTTCAGGATGCCGGGGTGGAACTCGACGTCCTCGAACGCCTGACGCGCGCGGGCGAGGGAGAGCTCGCCCTCTGCGGCGCCGTCGGTGTAGTCGAATGCCGCTTTGGGAGTGCGGCGCTTCGCGATGGCGCGCAGGTCGCCGATGGAAAGCGCCGAATCGAGGCGGCGCTTCTTGCCGTCGAGCTCGGGGCGCTTGAACTGCATGAGCTCGAGGAGTTCGGAGGGCTTGGGGAGTTGACGGGTAACCATGACTGAAACCTAACGCGAAGCGGGGGTGTAACGGATGGGGGCGGTGGATCGGGCCACGACGGCGCGCAGCTCGGCGAGACCCGGGCCGATGAGGCCGAGCGTCTGCGCCTGAATGAGCAGGTTGCCCATCGCGGTCGCTTCGACGGGGCCGGCGAGCACTTCGAGGCCGGATCGGTCGGCGAGGCGCTGGCAGAGCAGGGTGTTCTGCGAGCCGCCGCCGACGACGTGGATGGTCGAGACCTCGCGATCCGCCAGTCGGCTCGCCGTCTCGACGGCGTCGGCGAATGCCACGGCGAGGCTCTCCGTGATCGAGCGGACGATCTCGGCCCGCCCCTCGGGTGCGCGTTCGCCGCGTGCTTCGAACCAGCGCACGATGCGGTCGGGCAGGTCGCCGGGCGGCATGAACTGGGGGTCGTTCGCGTCGAAGACGGGGATGGGGCCGGTGACCGATGCTGCGTCGGCGAGCAGTTCGCCAAGCAGGCTGGATCGCTGCGCGTTGGTCGCACCGGGCTCCCAGTGCCGCAGCGACTCCGAGAACAGCCACGTGCCCATGACGTTGTGCAGGAAGCGCGTGGTGCCCTCGATGCCGCCCTCGTTGGTGAAGTTCGCGAGGCGGGCGGCGTCGGTGAGCACGGGAGCGTCGAGTTCGAGGCCGACGAGGCCCCAGGTGCCGCACGAGATGTAGGCGAAGTCGGATCGCGTGGCCGGTACCGCTGCGACGGCAGAGGCCGTGTCGTGCGAGGCGACCGCGACGACGTCGATCGCCCGGCCGATGACCTTCGCTGCGTCTCCGGTGACGGGCCCGAGGCGGGTGCCCGCCTCGATGAGCTGCGGCAGGATGCGCGCGGGAATGCCCGCCTCTTCCGCGAGTTCGAGATCCCATTCGCGTGTTCGCGGATCGAGCAGCCCGGTGGTCGACGCGTTGCTGCGCTCCGCGGCCTCCACCCCGGTGAGCCAGTAGTTCAACAGGTCTGGCACGAGCAGTGCGCGGTCGGCCACGTCGAGCAGGCCGTCTTCTGCGGCGAGCTGGAAGATCGTGTTGAAGGTGAGATGCTGCAGGCCGTTGCGGGCGTACAGGCGCTCGGCCGGAACGCGCGCGTGCACGGCTGCGACGCCGGCTTCGCAGCGCGCATCGCGGTAGTGGTAGGGGATGCCGAGCAGGCGGCCGTGACGCAGCAGGCCGTAGTCGACCGCCCACGAGTCGATGCCGATCGACGCGATCTCCCCCGGGGCGCTGCGCTCGGCGGCGGCGAGCCCCTGCAGCGCCTGGTGGTAGAGCTCGAGGAAGTTCCAGTGCAGGCCGTCACTCGTGCGCACGGGGTCGTTCGCGAAGCGCGCCACGTGCTGGGTGCGCAGTTCGGCACCGTCTGGGCCGTGCTCGATGCGGCCGACGATGACGCGCCCGCTCGTCGCCCCGAGGTCGACTGCCGCGACGGCGCGACCGGCGGCCGGAGCGCCGACGTCGGCGCCGCCGCCCGCCGATCCTGCAGCCGCGTCGCTCATCGCAGGAACGCCGCGGCGACGCCCGAATCGACCGGGATGTGGAGACCGGTGGTACGGGTCAGCTCGGGGCCGGTGAGCACGTACACCGCGTCGGCGACGTTCTCGGGCACGACCTCGCGCTTCAGGATGGTGCGGTTCGCGTAGAACTGGCCGAGATCCTCTTCCTTGACGCCGTAGGTCGCGGCGCGGTTGGCGCCCCACCCCGCTGCGAAGATTCCGGATCCGCGCACGACGCCGTCGGGGTTGATGCCGTTGACGCGGATGCCGTGCTCGCCGAGTTCGACGGCGAGGAGCCGCACCTGGTGGGCCTGGTCGGCCTTGGTGGCGGAGTACGCGATGTTGTTCGGGCCGGCGAAGACGCTGTTCTTGGAGGAGATGTAGATGACGTCGCCTCCGAGCTTCTGCGCGATCATGGCGCGTGCGGCGGCCTGGGCGACGAGGAAGGAGCCCTTCGCCATGACATCGTGCTGCAGGTTCCAGTCGGCCTCCGTGGTGTCGAGGAGCGACTTCGACAGCGAGAGCCCGGCGTTGTTCACGACGAGGTCGATGCCGCCGAACGCCAGCACCGCGGCGTCGATCGCGCCCTGCACGGCTGCCGCGTCGGCGACGTTCGCTGCCACGCCGATGGCGACGTCGGCATTCCCGAGCTCGGCTGCTGCGGCCTGCGCCTTCTCGAGGTCGAGATCGGCCACGACGACGCACGCGCCCTCGGCGGCGAGGCGCGTTGCGATCGCCTTGCCGATGCCCGATGCGGCGCCGGTGACGAAGGCGATGCGGCCCTGGTGCGACTTCGGCTTCGGCATGCGCTGGAGCTTGGCCTCCTCGAGGGCCCAGTACTCGATGCGGAACTTCTCTGCGTCGCTGATGGGGGCGTAGGTGGAGAGCGACTCGGCACCGCGCATCACGTTGATGGCGTTGACGTAGAACTCGCCGGCGACGCGTGCGGTCTGCTTGTTCGCGCCGTAGCTGAACATGCCGACGCCCGGGATGAGCACGATGAGCGGATCGGCGCCGCGCATGGCGGGGCTCGCCTCGTCGGCGTGCGCCTCGTAGTAGGAGCGGTAATCCTCGCGGTACGCCTCGTGCAGTTCGTGCAGGCGGGCGATCTGCTCCTCGGCCGTCGCGGTCGCGGGCAGGTCGAGCACGAGCGGCTTCACCTTCGTGCGCAGGAAGTGGTCGGGGCAGCTCGTGCCGAGCGCCGCGAGCGGGGCGAGCTTCTCGCGGGACAGGAAGTCGAGCACGGCGTCGGAGTCGGTGAAGTGCCCGACCATCGGCTTGTCGGTGCTCGCGATTCCCCGCACCACCGGCGCGAGCTGGGCTGCGCGGGCGCGGCGCTCGGTCTCGGGCAGCGGCTCGAATCCGGCGACGACGACGCCGAAGGGTTCGGGTGCGCCGTGCTCGGCGATGTAGGCGGCAGCGGTGTCGATGATCCAGAGTGAATTCTGCTCGCTCTCCTCGCTCGTGTCGCCCCAGGCCGTGATGCCGTGGCCGCCGAGGATGCAGCCGATCGCCTCGGGATGCTCCGCCTTGATGGCGGCGATGTCGAGGCCGAGCTGGAAGCCGGGGCGACGCCAGGGCACCCACACGACCTTGTCGCCGAAGATCTTCGCGGTGAGCGCTTCGCCGTCGGCTGCGGTCGCGATCGCGATACCCGAGTCGGGGTGCAGGTGGTCGACGTGGGCCGCATCGACGAGGCCGTGCATTGCGGTGTCGATCGACGGCGCCGCGCCGCCCTTGCCGTGGAGGCAGTAGTCGAGGGCTGCGACCATTTCGTCTTCGCGCTCGAGGCCGGGGTAGACGTTCACGAGTGCGCGGAGGCGGTCGATGCGCAGCGCCGAGAGCCCGGCGGCGGTGAGCGTGCCGAGGTCGCCGCCGGAGCCCTTGACCCACATGAGTTCGACGTCTTCGCCGGTCACGGGATCGGTGGTGAACCCCTTCGCCGACGTGTTGCCGCCCGCGAAGTTCGTGTTCTTCTTATCTGCGCCGAGTCGGTTCGAGCGGGCGATGAGTGCCTGGGCGGTGGGGTCGGTCATGAGTGCCTCCGGAGCTGCCGTTTGTTGCTTCGTGTGAATTTAACACGAAATAACATGGTCGACAAGCGATCGTGCATCATCGGATCTCGACGAGGTCCCGATACGGATCGAGCCTGGGATCGGCGGGGTCGAGTTCGGTGATGAGCGTCGAGACGGCGGAGAGTTCGAGCGCCATGCCGGTCGAGCGCTTTCCGAGCTTCGACGAGTCTGCGCAGAGCACCGTCGCGTCGGCGGACTGCGCGAGGTGGCGCTTCACCTCGGCTTCCGCGAGCGACGCTTCCGAGGTGCCTCCCTCCGGGCTGATCCCGTCGGAGGAGGTGAAGAACACGCGCGTGTGCAGGAGGCGCGCTCCGGCGTTCGCAATCGGGCCGACCAGGCTGCCGGTGATCGCCTCGTGCGCACCGCCCGTCAACTGGGCCTCCACGCCGCCGAGACGCGCGAGCAATTCGAAGGTCTGGACGGAGTTGGTGCACGCGGTGAGCGTGCCGTGATCGCCGAGCATCTCAGCGAGGGCGTTGACCGTCGTCGATGCGTCGAGGGCGATCGCACCTCGGCGGGGCACGAGATCGAGCGCCTTGCGTGCGATCGCGCGCTTCGCGCTCCCGCGGGTCGCAAGCCGTTCGTCGTAGCTGCGCGGGCCGGTGGCGGGCACGGCGCCCCCGCGCACCCGTCGCACCGATCCCTCGACCTCGAGCATCTCCAGGTCGCGCCGAATCGTCATCGTCGAGACGTCGAACTGCGTCGCGGCCTGCTCGATGGAGATCTCACCCGCGGTGCGCGCGAGTTCGACGAGTTCTCTGCGCCGCCGTTCTCCCTCGATGCTTCCGTTCACGGCCATGTCACTGAGCTTAGTGACCCGGCGCTACTACGCTGGGACCACCATGGTCTCCCTCGCCGCCGAAGAACGACGCGCCTGGCTGCTGCAGCGGCTCAGCGCGCTCCAGCGCGTCTCGCTGGCCGAGGCCGCATCGGAGCTGGGCGTCAGCGAGATGACCGTTCGCCGGGACCTCGACGGCCTGGAGCTGGGCGGCACCATTCGCCGGGTGCGCGGCGGCGCCATGTACACCGGTCCCGTGAGCTTTCACGGCCGCGAGCAGTCTCAGGCCGCCGAGAAGGCGACCATCGCCGAGAAGCTGCTTCCGCTCGTGCCGACCAGCGGAATGATCGCGCTCGACTCGTCGACCACGATGCATCAGCTCGCTCAGCGCATGTCCGGGTCGGGAGACCTCACCGTCGTCACGAACGGGATGCTCACCTTCCAGGCGCTCCAGGAGCGGCCCGGCTTGACCGCCGTGCTCACCGGGGGAGCGGCCGATCGGCGCAGCGACTCGCTGGTGGGGCCCGTCACCACGGGCTTCGTCTCCAGGGTCCACTTCTCGGCGTTCTTCGCGTCTGCCGCTTCCCTGGACGAGCGGGGCTGCCATGAGAGCACGCTCGAGGAGGCCGAGGTGAAGCGGGCGATCGCGCGTGCTTCGGAGCGCGTGCTGATCGGCGTGCACAGCGAGAAGCTCGGAAGTGTCTCCGTCGCGCACGCCGTTGATATCGATGAGATCGACACCCTCGCGACCGAGCTCGCCCCCAATGCTCGTGATCTCGCGGCGTTCCGCCGCCTCGTCTCCGACTTGCGCTGACGCGCCGAGGCGGTGTTCCGGGTCCGTGGCGCCTGGGCGCGCCGTTGCGTCATCGTTGCTTCACAAAAGTTGACAAAACCTCACATCTTGTAACACACTCATGTCTTGAAGGTGACGCCACGATGACGTGAGGAGCGTGCAGCAATGTCCCTACAGGACGTATCGACGGCCACCGGCCGCGGCGCAGGTCTGTCATTGCAGGTCGACCGGCTGGTGAAGGAATACCCCGGGGTTCGCGCACTCGACGGCGTCAGTCTCGACCTGCGGCCCGGCGAGGTGCACGCGATCATCGGCGAGAACGGTGCGGGCAAGTCGACGCTCATCAAGACCCTCTCGGGCGCCATCGCCCCCACCAGCGGCACGATCACGGTCGACGGCGAAACGCATGAGCGGCTCACGCCTCAACTGGCCAGGGAGCTCGGGATCGCGGTGATCTACCAAGAGTTCACTCTCTTCCCGAACCTCAGCGCCTCCGAGAACGTCTTTCTCGGAGAGTTCATCATGAAGGGGCCGGTGCTCGACCGCAAGACCATGGCGGCGAGATCGCGTTCGCTCTTCGAGCGACTCGGAGTATCGATCGCGCCGAACGCCCTCGTCGAGACGCTCACCACCGGCTACCAGCAGATCGTCGAGATCGCGAAAGCGCTGTCGAAGGAGGCGAAGCTGCTCATCATGGACGAGCCGTCAGCGCCGCTCACCGCATCCGAGGTCGACGCCATGTTCGCGATCGTCGACGTGCTCAAGCGCGAGGGTATGACCATCGTCTACATCTCGCACCGCATGGAAGAGGTCTTCCGGCTCTCCGATCGGGTCACCGTGCTGCGCGACGGTCAGTACGTCGGCACGGTCGACACCCCCGCCACCACGAAGCGCGAACTCATCTCGATGATGGTCGGCCGTGAGCTCGGGGAAGACTACCCGACGCGCACGAACGTGCTGACCGAACCATCGCTGACGGTGACCGGCTTGACCGGCAACGGCGTGCGCGACATCAGCTTCGTCGCGCGAAAGGGAGAGATCCTCGGGTTCGCCGGTTTGATCGGCGCCGGTCGCACCGAGCTCATGGAGCTCGTCTTCGGGGCGAAACGGCCGGAATCCGGCACGGTCGACCTGCACGGCAACTCGGTGCTCTCGCTCAACCCGATCGCGACGATCAGGAACGGCATCGCCCTAGTCCCTGAAGACCGCAAACGGCACGGCCTGATCCTCGAGTTCTCGATCGAGCAGAACATCTCCCTGCCACGGCTCCCGGCGATGTCGCGCGCCGGCGTCATCTCGACCGCGGCCGAGCGCGAACTCTCCGACCGCTACATGCGCGAGCTGCGCATCAAGGCGCCGAGCGGCGCCGAGATCGTCGGCAACCTGAGCGGCGGCAATCAGCAGAAGGTCGTGCTCGCGAAGTGGCTGGCCACGAGCCCGGAAGTGCTCATCTTCGATGAACCCACCCGGGGCATCGACATCGGGGCGCGGCATGAGATCTACCTGATCATGAACCGGCTCGCGGAGGAGGGGAAGACGATCCTGATGATCTCCTCCGATATGGAAGAGCTCATCGGCATGTCCGACCGGGTCGTCGTGCTGCAGGAGGGCCTGCAACGCGGGCTGCTCGAATCGGAAGACATCACTCAGGAAGCCATCCTCACGCTGGCTTCGGAAGGAGACCTCGCATGATCTCGAAGTTCCGACCGCGACTGCACGAGCTCGGGATCGTGCTGGTGCTGGTGCTGCTCATCATCGGTTTCAGCGCGCTCTCCCCGAACTTCCTGGACGCGAACAACCTGTTCAACATTCTCCGGCAGGTCACGACGCTCGGCATCGTGGCGGTCGGATTCGCGTTCGTGCTGCTGACCGGCGGCATCGACCTCTCCGTCGGCTACCAGATCTCGTTGTACGTCGTCGTGTGCGGCATCATGATGGCGCAATTCGACGTTCCCTGGCCGCTCGCGATCGTACTCGTGCTCGTGCTCGGCGTCGTGATCGGGCTGATCAACGGGCTGATCATCACCCTGACGGGCGTGGCCCCGCTGATCGTCACCCTCTCCATGATGACGATCCTCAACGGCGTCAGCTACCTGCTCTCCAAGGGTCTGCCGATCTCCGGCTTCCCGAGCGGCTTCTCCGTGCTCGGCCAGGGCGCCGTCATCGGCATCCCGATCTCCGTGATCGTGCTCGCCCTCGTCTGGGCGATCGGGTACTTCATCGCGAATCAGACCTACATCGGTCGGTACTTCTACGCGATCGGCAACAACGTCGAAGCGGCGCGCCTGTCCGGTGTGAATACGCGACGCACCCTGCTGCTCGTCTACGCAGTGAGCGGCCTCTTCACCGCCGTCGGCGCGATCCTGCTGCTGTCCCGCCTGAACTCGGCGCAGTCGGCCACCGGAGCCGGGTTCGAATTCAGTGTGCTGACCGCGTGCGTGCTCGGCGGCGTGAGCGTCATGGGCGGGCGCGGGAGCCTGTTCGGTGCGTTCATCGGCGTGCTCATCGTCGGCGTGCTCGACAACGGTCTCGTGCTGCTCAACGTCAGCGAGTACGTGCAGCTCGTGATCAAGGGCCTCATCCTGCTGGTCGCGGTGATCTACGACGCCACCTCGAAGCGCTCCGGCGGGCGGCGCAAGCAGATCGGAGGCGTGTCCATCTCACGAGGGCCGACAGCTGAACCGAAGACCGCGACCGTCCCCCTCTCCTGAACCCTCCGTTCTCGCGGAAACCAACGAAAGGAACCCCATGAAGAAGATCACTGCGATTGCGGCGACAGGAGCACTGCTGCTCGGTCTCGCCGCGTGCAGCTCCGGCGGGAGCGGCGCCGCTCCGGCCGACACCGAATTCTCGGTCGGCGTCACATTCTCCGATCTCTCCAATCCCGTCTGGGCTGAGCTCGTGCAGGAGGCGCAGTCCTACGGCGCCGAGGAAGGCGTCGAGGTCAACTACGTCGACGCCAAGAGCGATGCGGCCACGCAGGTGACGCAGATCGAGAACTTCATCCAGCAGGATGTGGACGCGATCATCATCTGCGCCGTCGATTCGGAGTCGCTCAAGACGGCGACGCAGAAGGCGCAGGATGCGGGCATCAAGATCGTCGGGTACACCCAGGTGCTCGACAACTACGACGCCCAGTACCTGGTCGACGCATACGAGACCGGGTACGCGAACGGCGAAGCCGCTGCGGAGTGGATCAACGAGAACTACGGCGATGAGGACGTCGTCGAGTGGGCGCTGATGGACCTGCCGACGTTCCCCGAGATCATCGATCGCGCGAACGGCATCAAGGACGCCGTGGAGGAGATCGCGCCGAACGCCGAACTCGTCGCGACGAACTCCGCGCTGACCGCCGAGGAGGGCGTGACGAACGCCGAGAACTTCCTGCAGGCCAACCCCGATCTGAAGATGATCGCCACGATCGGCGGCGGCGGCGCGCAGGGCGGCAACGAGGGAGTCAAGGCGAGCGGGATCACCGACTTCGACTCCTTCGGGCTGTTCGGGATCGACGCCACCCAGATCGAGATCGAGAACATCATCAAGGGCGACCCGCAGAAGAGCTCCATCAGCCTCGGTGGCGGCAAAGCGCACGGACGGACGCTGATCGACATCACCTCCGACCTGCTGAACGGCGAAGAGGTCGAGAAGGACCAGTTCATGCCGATCACCGTGATCGACGAGAGCAACGCGCAGGACTACTTCGACGAGATGTTCGGCGGCTAATCAGATATCTGGGGCGGCGCGAACCGGATCGGGTCGCGCCGCCCTGTCACTGCCCGCACCGTCGCGCGACGGCAGGCGAACGTCGAGGAGACAGACACATGACACGCATTCTTGCGGCCGGAGACTTGTTCATCCGGTCGACCCGTCTTCGCAGCGCGATCGAACTCGCCCTGAGCGGAGCCGGGGGCTTGGGGTCCGAAATCGAGGTGAGGGAGATCGAGTTCCCGTGGCCCGACGCGCCGTTCGGGCGAGTGGGAGAGGTCGACGAGGCCTCCGGGACGGAGGAGGAACTCATCGAAGCGCTCAACGGGGTCACCGCCATCGCCACGCAGCTCGCGCCGCTCACGGAACGCGTACTCGAGGCCTGCCCAGACCTGCGTCTGATCGCGGTCTCGCGCGGCGGCCCGACGAACGTGAACCTCGACGCCGCGCGAGCGCGCGGAGTCGCCGTCGCCAATGTCCCCGGCCGCAACGGCATCTCCACCGCCGAGATGACGATCGGGCTCGCGCTCGCGCTCCTCCGCCGCATCCCGCTCTCGCACAACACGCTGCTGTCTCACGAGTGGCGGGGAGAGTTCTATCGGCATGAGGAGGTGGGCGGCGAGGTCAAGGGGTCGACCATAGGGCTCCTCGGCGCAGGCGCCGTGGGCGGGCACGTCGCAGGCGTCTTCGCAGCCATGGGAGCCGACGTGCTCGTCTACGACCCCTACTTGCAACCAGGATCACTGGGCTCCGGTGTGCGGTCGGCGCCCAGCATCGAGGACGTCTTCGCCCAATCGGATCTCGTATCTGTGCACGCGCGACTTTCGCCCGAGACGACCGATATGGTCAATGCCGAACGGCTCGCACTCATGCGCCCGGGTTCGCGTCTCGTGAACGCCGCGAGGGGAGGCCTCGTCGATTACGACGCCGTTGCCGACGCGGTGGAGCGCGGGCACCTGGCGGGCGCCGCGTTCGACGTATTCCCCGAAGAACCGGTCGACTTCACGCACCGCATCTTCGGCCTGGCGGCCGCCGGGCACGACATCGTCTTCACCCCGCACATCGCCGGGGCGAGCCGTGAGACCGCGGATCGCGCTGCAGACGGCGTGGCGGAGGAGATACGCCGGTATCTCTCGGGCGAACCGCTGCTGCACCCCCTCGTCGAAGCGCCGTCACCCACGATCACCCGAACCGCGCCGAGCCCGACCGCGCTGGGGCGGTAGCCTGCTCTGGCCCGTGCTGGGCAGGGCGCGACCGTCACCCGACCCTTCGACGAAGAGGAACTCACCCCATGACCCAACTGCTGCTCGGCATCGACGTCGGTACGAGTTCGGTGAAAGTGGTCGCGACGGATCGGGCGGGCACGCTCGTCGCCGATGCGTCGCAGCGATACCCGACCGCGACCGCTGGCGCGGCCGCCGAGCAGGATGCGACGGCGTGGTGGGAGGCGGTCTGCGCGTTGACGCGGCAGGTCGTCGCCGGAAGAACGGTACTGGCGGTCGCCGTCACCGCGCAGGCTCCGACACTGGTGCCGGTCGATCGGAGCGGATCGCCGACGTGTGCGGCGCTCACGTGGCTCGATCGGCGGGCGACGGCCGAAGCTGAGCGGATCGCAGAGATCGTTCCCCATTCGCGCAACGGCGCGGATCCCTTCTTCGGCACGGCGAAGCTGCCGTGGCTCGCCGCGCACCGGCCCGAGGCGCTCGCCGCCGCGGAGCATGTGCTGTCTGCGAACGGCTTCATCGTGCGCCGTCTCAGCGGCGTCGCCGTGCTCGACGACACGACGGCCGCACTCATGCAGGGGTTCGATGACGAAACCGGTGCCTTCGACGCGGCGCTGCTCGCTGCCGAAGACTCGCTCGCATATCTGCCGCCCATCGTGGCCGCGCGAGCGATCGTCGGCACCGTCACACTGGAGGCAGCTCAGGCGACCGGCATCACCGCGGGGGCGAGCGTCGTCGCCGGCGGCATCGACTCGATCGGTTCAGCGCTCGAAGCCGGCGTGGTCGAGGTCGGCGATCCGCTCGTCGATATGACCGGGTTCTCGAGCGTCACGATTCTCGCGGTACCGCGCGGCACATGCGTTCCCGGTTTCATCCACACGCGGCACTGCGTGGCGGACGTCGATCTGCTCATCACGGCGCAGGTGACCGCGGGCGCCACCGTCGACTGGGTGAACGGCCTCGAAGGCGCAACGGACCTGCGCGAAGACGCCGTGCTCCTGCAGCTGCCGAGACCCGGCGAGCTCACCATGGTGACGAGCCTCGCCGGCGAGCGCACACCGGGGTGGAATCCGCACTCCCGCGGAGTGATCGACGGCATATCGCTCGCGACGACCGGCTCTGATCTGATGCTCGCCGCGATGGAGGGCAACGCCCTCGCTCTGGCTCGCGACATCGCGACGGTTCGCGAGGCGGGGTTCCCGATCGATCGCGTCGTATCGACGGGCGGCGGGTCGGCATCGCGCGCCTGGTCGCAGATCAAGGCCGATGTGCTGGGGGTGCGCGTCGATCATCCCGCGAGCGGGCACGGCGCGGCGCAGGGGGCGGCCATGCTTGCAGGAATCGCGACGGGCGCGATCGACTCGCTCGACGCGATCCGCTCGCACGGTCGTGAACTTGAGGCGAGCTTCACGCCGGACCCCCTGTTGACAGCGGCCTACGCGGAACGGACTGCTCACTTCGCGACGCTCAGCGCCCTGAACGACCGCCGCCGCTGAGCCGCGCCCGAATCGCCGCACCCTCTTCCCCGTTGCGGCGCCCTGCCGCCGCCAACACCCGCAGCGGGGTCACTCTTCGTGCGTGTTGCGCAGCCGCAAAGCACGAATAGGGATCCCCCCGCCGTAG
>NZ_JBFBML010000027.1:0-14452 GCF_040687075.1 Leucobacter sp. NPDC077196 | reverse complement strand
GTGGCTGCACTACTACAATCAACATCGGCCACACTCGGCCATTGGGAAGCTCCCGCCAGTCACTCGGTTATCAAACAACCTCGCCGGACACTACACCTAGGTCTGTTCACGGCGGTGACTTGCTTCGGAATAAAGAGTAATCTGCTCTGCCCGAAGCGGTCGCCGCCTAATCATTGAGTAAGTATGCAACGTGTGGCATAGCTTGGTTTAACTCCCTAGGCTTGGCGTGTCTCGGTGTCACCCGTGCTCCAGGCCTTCACGAAAACCCCTGATCATGCTATAAATAGAGAAGATTTCAGCCCCGGTTCGAGTGTTCTCCCGGTAACTGATTACCAAGTGTTAACGAGGTTTGTCGGTGGAGGCCGATAATCTGATAGTAAATTCTGCGGTCACCTGTAGCTACACGCTGTGACGCGAAGGAAGGAGTATGCATGTTCGTCGATACAAGCACCGCTTTGTCAGGGCTACGCCTGCGCGACACTCAGAGAGAGCGGGTAGTTTCCGTAGATCGGCGGATCTTGTAGTGTCATCAGGTCTCAGCGATTACCAGGCAAAGTATTTTGCCCATGAACTGCAACGAAGCTATGCGAATGATCACGTTGGAAAGCTTGCTGGTTTGCTTTTTGACGCTCAGGTTGAACCAAAGCCGCATCAGATTGATGCGGCCCTTTTTGCATTACAGACCCCATTTCTTCCCGGTGTGATTCTGGCTGACGAGGTTGGTCTGGGTAAAACGATTGAGGCTGGCATTGTCATCTCACAGTATTGGGCGGAGCGTAAGCGACAGATACTAATCATTGCCCCTTCTAGCCTCCGTCAGCAATGGCAGCAGGAGCTGTATGAGAAATTTATGATCTCGTCGAAGATCCTTGACGCAAAGTCAAAGGGCAGTTTGCTTGCTCGGTCAGCAGGTCGGTCGACGGATGTGCTCATCTGCTCTTACGAATTCGCACTTCGTCACGAAGCGTCCCTGCTCAAATCCTGGGATCTGGTTGTTGCCGATGAGGCACACCGATTGCGCAGTTACTGGAACGGCAAGGCGAAGATGGCTTCCGCTGTTGCAAGTATCGCTTGCAATACGCACAAGACAGTCCTACTCACCGCGACACCACTTCAGAATAAGCTCGAAGAACTCTACGGGCTCGTATCGATCTTCGACCCGGACTACTTCTACTCACTCGACGCGTTTCGTGAGCGCTACATCAAGAACCGCGATCTCGCGGGGGACGATGACCTCGTCGATCGTGTGGCCACCATTTCAAAGCGCACGCTTCGAAAGGACGCCAGTAAGTACATTCGATTCACCGAACGTATGGCGATCACTGTTGGCTTTACGCCATCGGCTGATGAGCTTCGGTTGTACGACCTGGTCAACGACTACCTACAACGCGACGAGCTGTTCGCATTTGCCGGGTCGCAGCGTCATCTCTCCGCACTAATTATCCGTAAGCGGCTTGGATCATCCACATATGCAGTAGCCAGCACCCTAGAGAACATTGCGAACCGTCTGGCCGATGAAGTTGCGGCAGGCAAACGACGTGATAATCGCGGCGGCTTGTTCGTTGCAGATTTCGATGTGGACGACGAAGTTGAAGAAGAGGTACTTGAAGCTGCCGAACAGTCAGTCGAGGATACGCACAATGTCGCGCTCGACGAGGATATTCTCCGGCGCATGCGTGCTGAGGTTGATGAACTTCGTGAATATGCAGCACTCGCCCGCTCAATCCAGGTGAACCAGAAGGCCGTCAAATTGCTGGATGCGCTCGACATGGGCTTTGAGCGGCTTAGCGAACTCGGGGCGGCTCAGAAAGCAATCATCTTCACTGATTCGACCAAGACTCAAGACTACATTGCGCGCTCCCTCAAAGAAGCGGGTCGCGGTGAAGGCGTCGTGCGTTTCAACGGTAACAACAACTCGCCAGAGCAGACAGAGATCTACAAAGCGTGGCTTGAGAAGAATCGAGACGGAGACCTGATCACAGGTATTCAATCAGTGGATCGGCGGAAGGCTCTCGTGGACTACTTCCGCGATGAAGGCACGATCATGATTGCTACCGAGGCTGCTGCAGAGGGAATTAACCTTCAGTTCTGCTCGATGCTCGTTAACTATGACCTGCCATGGAATCCGCAGCGAGTCGAGCAGCGTATCGGACGTGTGCACCGTTTCGGGCAGCAGCATAACGTCGTTGTAGTCAACCTCTCCAACAAGGGCAACTTGGCGGAGCAGCGCATTCTCGAACTGTTGACGAACAAGTTTCAACTGTTCTCGAGCGTCTTTGGTGCCAGTGATGAGGTACTTGGTGCTATCGAGGATGGTCTGGACTTCGAGAAGCGAATCAGCGACATTCTCACCCGCTGTAAAACATCTGACGAAATTGATTCGGCCTTCAAACAGCTAGAGGAACAGTATGCGGGAGAGATCTCCAAGGAAATGGCCAGCGCCAAAGCAAAGGTCTTCGATAATCTCGATCCCCACGTCCAAGACCGGCTGAAAGCATACGATGCACAGTCGGGCGAGGTGCTGAATAAGTTTGAGAAGCTTCTCCTCACTATTACTCGACATGAACTTCGAGACATGGCCACATTCGAAGAAGACGGCCGGAACTTTGTGCTGAACCATGCCCCTACCGAGGGCACCCCAACAGGCAGGTACTTCTTTAAGTCAAAACCTCAGTCGAATGCACACCAATATCGCTACGCAAGTCCACTCGCTCAGTACGTCACCTCCTCTGCCAAGGCGCACGACACTCCTCAGCGTGAACTCACCTTCTCAATCGGAGCGTCTGAGCGTGCCAGCACTGCTGTAAAGGAGCTTGAAGGTAAATCGGGGGAGCTGACGGTCAATCTTGTAACTTTCAAGATGAGTGCTCGCGACGAGGATATTTCTGAGTCATACATGCTCGCTGGTGGCTATACAGATGAGGGCAAATGGCTCGACGAAGAGTATGTCGCCGACATCCTTGAACTTGCCTGCCTGAACGTCAGTGATCAGCCGGCTGCTGTAAACACCGCCATGCTTGAACCTCAACTCAACATCCGCTTGGCCGAAGTTGAGAAGGAAGTTCAAAGCAGAAACTCCCGGTACTACGACCAACAAGAAGAACTGCTATATCGCAATCAGCAAGATCGCAAGGCCGAGCATGAAGCGAAAATTCGTGAGTACCGCGCCAAGGAGAAAGAAGTCCGCAAAGCCGCGAGGCAGGCGGACGATCCGGTGGAGCAGCTCAAACTAAAGCGCGAGGCTCGCAAATGGGAACGACGAGCAGATGAAGCCGATGACGACTTCCGAGTTGAACGCAGAAAGCTTCAGGCGGAGATCGACGAGAAGCTAGACCTGATCGAGCAATCGCTTCAAGGCACGCAGTCAAGCGAACACCTCTTTGCAATCCGCTGGCGAATAACTCCGTAAGTCATACCGACTGCAAAAGATATCAAGCATTTAAGACAACGAAGAAAGCACCCATGAACGACGAAATCTACGAGACACCATCTACAACACCAAATTTCCAAACTGAGCTTGCCGACCAGCTCGCCGATTTGATGCCAGAAGCAATTGCCGATGGCAAGATCGATGTGGAGAAGCTCAAGGAACTGCTAGGCGGCGACGTTGCCGATACTAGCGAGCGCTTTGGGTTGTTCTGGCCTGGCAAGAAGCGAGCATTGCGTGCAGCTCAGGAGCCAACAACCGCGACCCTCCGTCCAGATTTTGAGAATTCCAAGGACTGGGGCACGACGAAGAACGTCTTCATCGAGGGTGACAACCTTGAGGTATTGAAAGTGCTCCAAAAGCACTACCATGCCAAGGTCAAGATGATTTACATCGACCCGCCGTACAACACAGGCAAAGACTTTGTATACCCAGACAATTACGTCGAAGGCGTGGATACGTACCTTGAGTGGTCTCGCCAAGTTAACGAGGACGGTGGAAGGCTTTCAACAAATGCTGAGACTGAGGGCCGTTTCCATTCAAACTGGTTGAACATGATGTATCCGCGTCTCAAGCTTGCACGCAACTTGCTGACGGATGATGGCGTCATCGCAATTAGCATCGATGAATCGGAACAGCCCCATCTCCGGAAGCTATGCGACGAGATATTCGGAGAGAACAACCTCGTTGCTCAAGTTACGACGATCGTGAAGACCGAGGGCCGACGATACGGCTTCTTCGCGAAGAGTCACGAATACTTTCTGGTCTATTCGCGTAGTGAAGCGGCTTTGCAACTTAACGAGATTTCCATCGAAGGTAAGACCTTCAAGTTTGAAGATGAATTGGGAGGCTTTAACCTTCGCGAGCTTCGCAACCAGAACACCAAGGCCTTTAACTCTAGGAATCGTCCGAACCTTCGATACCCCTTCTTCGTAGATACCTATTCCATTGACAAAAACGGACTCATGGCAGTCAGCGCAGACCCTAAGTATGCGACGCAAGTTGAAGCAATCACAGTCGAAGGGTTAGAGAGCGTTTGGCGGTGGGGCAAGGATAAAGCGCGCGAAATGGAAGGAGAGCTCGTAGCCCGAAATGGAAGCGACGGTGTTACTAGAATTTTCCAGAAAGTTCGTCGAATTACCGAAGCACCGAAGACAGTTTGGCTAGGAAAGGAGTTTATTTCCAACAAGGGAACTCAGGAAGTCGACTCACTATTTGGCAAGAAGGTCTTCGACTTTCCTAAACCGCTCGCGCTGATCCGAGAGATTCTTGCTATCGGTACAGACCGCGACTCGATCGTCTTGGACTTCTTCACGGGATCGGCCACTACCGCACACGCTGTTATGCAGCTCAACGCAGAGGACGGAGGCTCGCGTCGACACATTCAGGTGCAACTGCCAGAGCCTACACCGAAAAGTTCAGTTGCCTACGAGGCAGGATATAGAACAATCGCAGACGTCTCGCGGGCAAGAATTGAGCTTGCCGGTGACAAGGTGGTAGCAGAAGCTGCTGAACGACTTGACCAAGGCCTGGCGCCTCTAGACATTGGCTTTCGCGCATATCGCCTCGTCGACACAAACTTCTCAAAGTGGAAGCAGTCGAGCGGAGTTGAGCTCAACAAACTCGAACAGCACCTTCTTGATCTGCGCGAAAGCAGTAGCGCCGACGAAGCCTCGGCAGACGACCTTCTCACTGAGATTCTTCTCAAACAGGGCTACTCGCTGACGGAAGACATTTCGTCAATCGACATCGCTGGCTTGAACTTGCGCTCCGTTGCTGATGGTGTTGTCCTCGCCTATCTGAACGAAGATGTTAAGCCGACGCTCGACCAGCTCCGTGCGGTTGCAGAAGCAGATCCGATTCGACTCGTGGTCCTTGAAGATGCATTCAAGGGTGATGACGAACTTAAAACTAACGTCGCTCAGCTCTGCAAGAGCAAGGGCATTGAGTTCTGGACGGCGTAATGAGTAGCACTGCATTTCAGTTTGACGACAGCCAGCAGTATCAGCTTGACGCTATCGCCTCCGTGGTTGACCTGCTAGACGGGCAGCCTAAGGACGCCGAGCAGTTCAAAACCACGCTTCGTGGCAAGCTTGCAGTGCCGACCCCGATTGACGACGGACAGGCTGCATTCGAGTTCAGCGAAGACGAGCTTGCTCAAGAGGTCGGCGCGGTCGGTAATAGTCTGGTGCTTGACGAAGACACTGTGCTCGCAAACTTGCAGCGTGTGCAAGATCGCAACGGCCTTGAAGTTGTACCGAAGTTCCGTACCGAAACCCTCGACTTCGATATCGAGATGGAGACGGGTACCGGCAAGACGTATGTATATCTCCGCACAATCTTTGAACTCGCAGACAAGTACAACTTCACGAAGTTCGTGATCCTTGTTCCAAGTGTCGCTATCCGTGAGGGCGTGAGCGCGAGCATCCGTCAGATGCGTACGCACTTTGAAAGCCTCTACAAGAAGCGTGGCATCACCTTCGACTCGATGGTCTATAGCGGTAAGAGTGCTGAAGAAGTCCAATCGTTTGCAACCTCCACGAACGTGCAGATCATGATCATGACGATCGACTCTGTGCGTGGCAATTCAAACACACGAATCATCCACCAGAACCGAGATAAGTTAAATGGCCTAAAGCCGATCGACTATCTCCGCGCGACCCACCCGGTCGTCATTATGGATGAGCCGCAGAATATGGAGTCGCTCCTTTCCAAATCTGCCGTCGGCGAGCTTGAGCCTGTTCTCACGCTTCGTTACAGTGCGACCCATAAGACTCTCCGCAATGTTGTCTATCGGCTTGACCCAGTTGACGCGCACGACCTCGGGCTCGTGAAGCAGATCGTTGTCGCTGACGTCCAGCAGCTGGGCGCAGACGCGACCCCATATGTAAAACTTGTCGAGGTTCGCAACGACAAGGGTTGGGGCGCACGTCTCGAGTTATCGTGTCGTAAGGCTGACGGTTCCCTTGAGCGACGCCTCGTCACGGTGAGGCCCAATCAGGAGCTGTCAGATCCTCGCATTACTGACAACCCTGCCTACGAAGGCTGGCGCGTGATGAGCGAGATGAATATCTCGTTTGGCGGAGTTCCCGGGAATATCGAACTCAATATGCATGGTGTGTTGAGTGAGGGCGAAACAATCGGTGCGTCGACGGGCGCAATCTACAAAGAGATGATTCGCGAAACGATCCGTGAGCATCTTCGCAAGGAGACACAGCTCCGCTCTAAGGGCATCAAAGTGCTGAGTCTGTTCTTTATCGACAAGGTTGAGAACTTCCTCGGTGATGGCACGAACAATAACGACGCAAATGGCCAGTTTGTTCAGTGGTTCGATGAAGTGTTTCGCGAGGAGCGTGCTCGTTCTGCAGTGTGGCAGGAATTGCTGCCGCAGGATCCGTCTGAACTGCGTCGAGGCTACTTCTCAGTACTCAAAGGCAAGAAGGGTGCTGTGGATACCTTTCAGGACACCACTGGCAAGACCAAAGATGATGACGACGCGTACCAGCTGATCATGCAACAGAAGGAGCGTCTCCTTTCCGAAGAGGAACCAGTTCGCTTTATCTTCAGCCACTCAGCGCTTCGCGAGGGTTGGGACAACCCGAATGTCTTCCAGATCTGTACACTCCGAGAGATCGGCAAGGATACGGAGCGTCGCCAGACTCTTGGCCGTGGGCTCCGCCTTCCGGTAGCACGAAGTGTCGATGGCTATGTCCGTGTCTCAGATCCTGGGATTGCAACGTTGACGGTGATCTCCAACGAGTCGTACAAGCGCTTCGCGGATGAGCTGCAGAAAGACTACAAGGAGGCTGGCGTCGAGATTGGACGAGTGCGCCGGGCTGAGTTCTCGAAGATTCCACTTCGAGACGACGACGGAATTCTCTCAGATTCTGTGTTTGGATACGAGCGGTCTGTCGCAGTCTGGAACCATCTGCAGGCAAAGGGCTTTATCGACGATGGCGTTGTCACGCCGAAGTTCCAGCCGAATCAGCTGGGCTTCACGCTTGATCTGCCTGAGGAGTTCGATCCGTATGAGCGGGATATTGCAGAACTGATTGGTCGCGCAAACATCGGTAAGTACGTTAAGCAGGCCAGTCGACGTGAACCGCGCAAGCTGAACAAGCAGCTCTTCTCGAACCCAGAGTTTGAGCAGTTCTGGGAGACGATCACGCAGCGCACAACATACCGAGTGAATGTCGATCGCGAGCGGTTGATCAATAGCACAGTCGATGCGATGCGTGCGGCACCAACGATTGAGCCGCTTCGCATCCAGGTGACGCGTGCTGGGGTGAAGGTGCTTCGAGGGGGTGCGAAAGGCACGGAGCTTGGTAGTCGCTCGGCTGAGTTGCGCGGCAGTTACGACCTGCCAAACATCATCGGTGAGCTTCAGGAGGCGACTTCGCTCACCCGTCACACCATTGTCGACATCTTGCTACAGAGCGGCAGATTAGAGGAGTTCATTCAGAATCCAAATGACTTCATCACAATGGCCAAGCGCATCATGCAGACTGAGCTTGCGAAGATAGTCGTTGACGGGGTCCAGTACCAAAAGATCAATGGCTCGATCTACGAGCTGCGACAGCTTCTCAAGGACGGTGAGGACGAGAAAGATCGCTTCCTCGACCAAATGTACAAGTTAGAAAACGCTGAGAAGTCGGACTTTGACTACGTCATCTATGAGTCTGAGCCTGAACGTCAGTTCGCTGAGCTCCTTGATGGACGCGAAGACATTAAGTTCTTCATGAAGCTGCCGAGCAAGTTCAAGATCGATACACCCGTTGGGCCCTATAACCCTGACTGGGCGATCGTGAAGCACGAAGACGGCGAGGAGCGGGTCTATATGATTCGCGAGACGAAGAGTACCGACGACGAAGCGAAACGACGCCCGAGCGAGAATGCGAAGATCAAGGCCGCGACTCAGCACTTCAAAGCTATCGGTGTCGGTGACTACGCGGTGTCCGTGCCCGGGAAGTGGCGGGTGTGATGCGCACCCTCCTGCTGCGCGAAACTCGCCTCATCCGCAATCAAGTCGTTCGAGGCGGAGCTCAGGGTATACACTCCCTGTGTCCGAGAAGCTCGGTGCGAGCTACGAAGCTACCGCGCTCGATCGCTAGATGTGACGACCCGCTGGACTCAGCGGACATGCCAGCCGAGCTTCAAGCTATCTCGCCGTCGGGGTGCGCGTAACCATGCGATTCTCGGAGCACTTCGGTGTCACTCAGACAGCTGACGACGATTGGTTCGATCCGCATCTGACAGTCGATACAAAGCTATTTATCGACCCTTTGCTGCTCCTTGAAGCAGGAGGAGAGTGGGCCGATGCCCACGAGCAGCTTATTGAGCACTTCGTGCATTGTTACGGCTTGGTGGCGAAATCGACCAGCTCAACATCCGTCTCGGCGCAAGCAGCTCGGCGGCTCCTAACCTTTCCGGAGCCGTTTGAGGTCGGTTTGGGGTATGCAGCCAGCGGTACGAGTGGCTCCGGCTCGGGTGACCGATTTGCTGCGACCATGGCTGACGGTATCGCGACCGCAATCGCAGCCGGACTTACGCACCCCGAACACATCGAAGAGATCGGTATCCTCAACGTCGGTATCGGTCCTGACCGGATCTCTGATGCCACAGTTAACGTCCTTAAAGCGCGCTTTATCGAGTACACCCAGGCGATCGCCGAACGACACGACATACCGCTCGACACCCATCGAGTGAAGTCGGCGCGTGTGTCACTTGAAGCAGCCCGATGGATCGCCGAAGACGTACTGCTACCAACGAACCCGAAAGATGGCCGGCCGGTCATACTGCTACCGCGAGCACTACTCAATGAACTTCCGACGCTTAACGCCGATGACTGGTTCGACTCCCACTTCAATGAGGACATCCGGCTCACGCTCAACCTGCAGGTTGGGGAGGCAGTGCGGAAAGCTGACATCGTTAGATGGGCACGCAGTCATCCCGATCGAGTGCGTGAGTGGGCTCGGGAACAGACGAGCAGGAAGGATATCCGCGGCTATGATTTCAGCGCTGACCCGTTGGGCGTCGTCCAGTGGGACCAGGCGCCAGTTGCCTATGCAGGCGAAAATCCGCTTGCGGCGCGGACTGTCATATCACATGATGACCTGCTCACGCTGGTTGGCGAACTCGTCGATCGATTCCAGCACTTCGTTGAGCAGCAGCGCGGATGGAGCTTGCTTTGGAACGCGGACGGGTCAGAGAAGCCTGAAGAAGCGGCGCAGCTACTGTTCCTCGGACTCGCGCAGCCGTACCTGCGTCAGTTCAATGTCGAGATCGATCGGGAGGTCGAGCTTGGACGCGGACCGGTCGATTTCAAGGCGGCATCCGGAACCACGGCGCGAGTCTTGATTGAGGTCAAGAAGGTGCACAATGGCAAATTCTGGAACGGGATTGAGGCGCAGCTTCCGAGCTACTTGACGTCCGACAGTACCACGCACGGGTGGTTCCTCGCCGTGCAGTATCGAGGCACCAAAAGCTCTGTCGACCGCGTTCGCCGACTTCCTTCAGTTGTAGCCGTGGTAGCTTCACGTGTTGGCATGACGTTGCGATCCTCGGTCGTGGATGCGCGTAAGCCTCTGTCCGCCTCAAACATTGAAGTTGGCGACGAGCTCCCTATTAACCAGGGGACGGAGACAGAGTTGTGATCAAGCGAATGAAGGACTACTTCAAGGGCCAGCGTGCGAGGAAGGCGAAGAGTATTCTCAGTGACGAGCCTGTGGCTCCGGCCTGGGACTTGACCGCTCTGACGCCTGAGTTCATCGACGAGGAACACGCGCAATACGCTGAGGCCATCGCCGAAAACCTGAAAAAGGACGATGTTCTGAATATCGCGCTCTCCGGCAACTACGGCGTCGGTAAGAGCAGCATTTTAGGGCGCGTCGCTGAAAGTCACGATGGCCGCGTGGTGGAGCTCTCGCTCTCGACGCTTTCGCCGATCGACAACTCCAAGGTTGATGATTCGGTTCCGGCTCAGGCGAGGACGCCAACGAACCGCATTCAGCAGGAGATCGTCAAACAGCTGCTTTACCGAGAAGATCCGAAGTCCGCTCGCGCTTCGCGCTTCCGCCGAATCGAACGATTCAGTTGGGGACGCGAGATTGCGCTCGCACTCATAGGGGGTGTGACTGTTTCGATTGCTTTCATGATCCTCGGCTGGGCGGGGACGATCGAACAAACACTCCGACCTCTCCTTGAGCTGGGTCTCTGGGTGTACCCAATCATCGCTCTTCTCGCAACAGGCGCGATTGTTGCCGCTCGCGTACTTCTTCATGGCCGGATCCACATCCGCCAGTTCTCCGCAGGCCCTGCCACCGTGACGTTAGATGAGAAGTCGGTCTCGTACTTCGATCAGTACCTGGACGAGATCGTCTACTTCTTCGAGACCTCGAAGCGCGACATCGTAATCTTCGAGGACATCGACCGCTTTAACGATTCCCATATTTTTGAGACGCTTCGCTCCCTGAACGCACTTCTTAATGCATCGCCGCAGATCAAGAAGCCGATCCGCTTCATCTACGCCATCAAGGACAGCATCTTCGACCGGGTGAGCCTCGAGCACGAGAAGCGGAAGTTCGACGTGGAGCTCATCGAGATTGAAGACCCGGCGCAGGCTGAGATCGTGCGGGCGAACCGTACCAAGTTCTTTGACCTCGTCGTTCCAGTTGTTCCGTTCATCACGCATCGGAGCGCGCGCAACCTGACTACGCAGATCCTGCGCGGCATTGAGCACGACGTGTCGCCAGACCTGATCGACCTCGCAGGCCGATTTGTACCGGACATGCGTCTGCTCAAGAATGTGCGCAACGAGTTCGTTGTCTTCCGGGACAGGATCTTCGCGGGGGACGGGAAGCAGCTTGAACTGAGCGAGACGCAGCTGTTCGCGATGATGCTCTACAAGAGTACACACCTCAGTGATTTTGAGGTCATACGGCTCGGCAAGAGCAAACTCGACAAGCTGTACGAGGTCAGCCGGACGCTTGTATCGCAGAACATCCGGCGCGTTGAGCGCGAGCTTCGGTCTGCCCGCGTGGAGATCTCGCGACGCACGGCCGCGAAGCAGAGGGCGTCACGGCTCGGAAAGCTGTTGGTCGCTCGGATAGATCTTATAGTGCGTTCATTGAATAACGTCCGCGCTCAAGACGGCCAGTACATCCTGAACGGACGAGGCGCCGACGCCACAGAGTTCGAGTCGATCGAGTTCTGGCGTGAGCTGGCCGAGTCCGAGGACCGTACCGTGGGGTGGAATAATCCGTACTACGGCGGCAGGTCGTTCACGCTGTCTCGAAGCGATATCGCTGCGCTCGTTGGCGACACACTCGACGTGGAAGCCTGGCGCGAAGGCGACGACGAGGCGGAGTCCGAGCAGGTCCGGGATTTACAGGAACAGCTCGCGTTTCTACGCACGTCGGACATGGGCGAGCTGATGAGTCAGCCCGATTTCCTGGTCGACTACGAGGACACCTCACAGTCGCTAGCTGCGGTGGCAGAGAAGCTGTTCACGAAAGGGCTCGCGTTCAACCTGATTCGTTCAGGCTACATCGACCGCAACTTCACGCTCTACACATCGACATTCCACGGGGACCGCGTTAGTCCTGCGGCCACGAACTTCATCATCCATCACGTCGAGCCTGGACTCATGGATGCACAGTTTGTCCTTACAGCAGAGGACGTAGAGGCTGTGATCCGTGAGCGAGGAGCCCGGTCGCTCGCGGATCCTGCTTTGTTCAATATCGCGATCCTGGACTATCTGCTGGGCGCAAACAATGCCGACGCAGACGTCATGATCGCGGCCCTGGCACGCCTCGACGAAGACAGCAAGAAGTTCCTCGCAAGCTACTTGGGAAGTGGCGTGTCGAATGAAGCGCTGGTGAAGAACCTCACGTCACGGAGTCCGCGACTACTTAACTATTTGATCGCGGACGTCGAGCTCGACGATGAGACGAGGACCAAGCTCGTGAGCGCCTGCCTCGCGAGCTTGGAGGTTAAGACGAAGCAAACCGTGACAGAGAAGGTGAAGGCCTTTCTTGCTGCGAACTATGCGCAGCTGCCCGCAATCGCGAGCACTGCGCTACCTACTGCGCGTGCCGACGGTATCGCCCTCTTGTTCAAAGATGCCGGACTGTCGCTTCCCGATCTTTCGGGAACGAGCGACGTCGTGCGACCAGCATTCGTGAAGCTTGGTCTCTATGAGATGAGTCTGTCGAATCTCCAGGCGGCGGTCGGCGACGAGGTCGGTCTTGGTCTCGACCAGCTCAGGGCTACTCACCGTGCCGACGTCTACGCCAAGGCGATTGCCGAGTTGCCGGGCTACCTCGACGCTGTCGACGGTCACACCGCAACGAACCATGCGGCCGACCGGTTCCATGTGGTTATTGGTGAGGTGCACGAAGCCTCGCCGAAACTGCTCGAGCGCTTCATCGAGGCCGCCTCAGACGAGAGCCACATTGCGGATCTTGAGGATGTGCCCGAGGAAACCTGGCCCGTGCTTGCAGCGCACGATAAGTTCCCGGCCACGTTCTCGAATGTGACGAGATACATAGAGCAGATCGGCAGTGTGGATGTGAATCTCGCCGTGGTGCTCGCGTCGGGTGAGGAGATTATTGAGCACGAAGATGCCGACGAGGACGAGAAGCGCAGTCTCGCTGTCGCCCTGATTTCGACCCGTTCCGCACTCAGCGCTGAGCTCCGAGCAAAGCTGGCGGAAAGTCTCGGGCTGAAGGCGTGTCTAGTGGTCGCTGATCTGCCCGTCGAGTCAGGTGATCTGTATCCCGAGCTAGTCGCTCGCCGGGTGATCTCCGACGACGCCGCGACCTATGAGCATCTCGCTTCGACGGACTGGGCAACACGAGAGCGCGTCATCGCCGTGTCGCCGAAGTTTACAGAGTGGCTAACGCCGGAACTCCTCGGTGCCGACGTGGCAAAGGTGCTTTCAAGCGCGTCGGTGACGGACGAAGCGAAGCGAATAATCATCGAGAGCGCTGGCGAGTACACGTCAGCCGGTGGGGTCGCTGGCCTTGTCGAAATCGGGAAGGCTGCTCGAAGGTTCGGAATCCTCGTGAGCTTCTCTGTCGTTGAACAGATGGCGATTCATCGGATCGGAAAGAGCGAGGTGCTACATCACCTCATGCCGTATCTGAACTCGACGTCAGACGCGGAGCTCTTCGGCGTTCTGAATTCCCTTGGTGGCAATTACGCTCAGCTGACGCGATTCGGCCGCGATAAGCCGAAGGTGCCGAATACCCCCGACAATCTCAGGCTGCTCGAGTCCCTGAAGCAGCGGGGCATCGTTACGAAAGTTGAGGATGATCGCAATCCGATGAAGGTGCACAAGCGATACGGGAGTTGAGAGACACATGGGGTGATCAAAGCAAGCAACCGGGTTGTCATTGCTTTTTTTGGCGCGGTGCCTTCGCCCGCATCTGCACCCCTGCCCTATGCAGCGCTCGTAGCACTGATCCATGCGAAAGCTGATGCCGATCTTCTAGCTCCGCGACCGTGGCGCCCTCTTCGTATTCCTTGACGAGCAGCGCCTTCGTTTCCGGAGATACGACCTTTCGCCGCACCACTACATTGTTCTCTCGGAGTAGCCGCACGAGTGCTGATGGTGCAACGCCATACTCCTGCGCTAGAGAACGGGCACTTTCCCCTTCTCCATACCGGCGCAGAATCTCACGCACCTTCTCCTGTCCGAGCCGGTCGCCAATATTGTGAACCTGAAACTGTTGTTCATTCCTGGTCGGCGAAACTGCTGGGTATTCCTGGGCGAGATTCCGCAGCGTAACAGGGGTGAATCCACGGGTAGAGTTTTTCGACAACGCGTCTATTACGCCAGCGATACAAGCCCCCGGTTTTTGCCGGGGGTTTTTGCGTTTGGTGTGTACGTCATCAATGTCGGTGGTACCTGTTTCACTAGGAGCATGACCACTGGCAGATCGTCTGAGTTGGTACGCCTAGTCCACCCAGTTGGTACCCAATTCCGGAGGCCTGGTGCTGTCGCGCGTTTTCGGGTCTTCTAGG
>NZ_JBFBML010000026.1:0-15038 GCF_040687075.1 Leucobacter sp. NPDC077196 | reverse complement strand
CCGGCAGCTTTCGCGATCGCCATTCCTTCACGAGTGCGGGCTCGAATAAGATCTGCCTCGAATTCCGCGACCATCCCGAGCACATTGAACAGGAGCCGGCCTACCGGGTCGGCGGGGTCATAGATTGATCCACCAAGGCTGAGTGAGACACCCTTGCGAGTGAGTTCGTCGGCGATATCTCGAGCATCGGGTAGCGACCGTGCAAGTCGGTCGAGCTTGGTGACGACGAGCGTATCGCCGGCACGCACCGCGACCAGCGCTTCGCGCAGTCCGGGGCGACTGCGATTCGTGCCGGCCAGGCCATGGTCGACGTGAATGTTCTCCGCGTCGACGCCGAGAGCGATGAGTCCTTCACGCTGCGCGGTGAGGTCTTGCCCGCTAGTCGAAACACGTGCGTACCCAATTTTTAACCCGCTCATGTACTTAGTGTCGCATTTATGGCCCCGTTAGCGGGCATTTAATCGGGCGGGGTATACGAGCACCTAGATCCCCTATGTTTCCGCAGCGAGGTTTCTGCGGAATGAGCGCCCGGTGAGCGACCGTCTATCGGGCACCAATTCTGACGGGTTTTCTGTGTCCGAGGCCGTGGTACCTCAGTCTGATTCATCGCCTCCCGATGTCGGCGTGCTCATGTCTTCGGTCCAGACAGCCGTGGCGCCGCTGTGGCCGATGAGAATGGCTTGCACGGTCGTTCCTCCCGAGACCACTAGGGCGAGAACGAGCAGCACGATTGGCACCCACCGGGGGCCAGGCCGTGAAGCTACCGACGGTTTAACCTCCTCGGATGCTGTGAGTCGCGCGCGCTTCTCCCGGATGTTCCACCACAGCAGCGCGCCCGCTACGACGACGAGACCGATGACCCAGGGTAAGAGTCCGTCGGCCAGGGTGGCGTGAGTTTCGATGAGATCGTTCTCACCGACACGGGCCTCGAGTCGCTCGCCCGATTGTGTTGAGAGGGGAACGAGAACGAGCGCGACCAGTGAGGCGCCTAGCGGCAGATATCCCGCCCACCGACGGCATCGGGGCCAGACTGCCGTCAAGACGACGAGGACCGCAGCAAGCGGAACGATCACCTCTGTCGCGTGCACGATGAACGGATGCAGGGGAAGCCCAAAGAAGGTGTCGAACATGGTTCAAGGTTGGGCAGGAATTCTTCCAAGATTCTTTGAAGCGGCCATGAGCGGCGGAAGGGGCTTATTTGTCACGCCCCGTTCGCACCACATGGCCGAGAGGTCAGACGACTCCGGATGCTCCTAGGAGCACCCCCACCCCGTAGGTCGCCGCGAGTGCCAGCGCTCCTCCGATGACGACTCGCAGCGTGGCCCGCAGCCGTGAGCTGCCGCCGATCGTCGCCGACAGGGTGCCGGTGACCGCGAGAGCCAGGAGAACGGCGACGAAGGTCACGGGGATGCGCCAGTCCGCCGGGGGAAGCAGGATGGCGAGCATTGGCAGGATTGCCCCGATGGTGAAAGCCGCCGCCGACGCCGCCGCCGCATGCCAGGGGCTCACCACGTCGTCTTGGTCGATGTTGAGTTCGATCGAAAGGTGCGCCGCTAGGGCGTCGTGCTCGGTGAGCTCAATGGCCACCTGGGTAGCGGTGCTCTCGCTCAGGCCCTTGGCTCGGTACAGGGCTGTGAGCTCGTCGAGCTCCTCGGCGGGCATGTCGCGCAGCTCGGCGCGCTCTTTCGCGATGAGGGCCTTCTCGCTGTCGCTCTGGCTGCTGACTGACACATACTCCCCGAGCGCCATCGAGATCGCGCCGCCGACCAAGCCCGCCACGCCCGCGGTGAGGATGGGACCGGTCGAGCTCGTGGCTCCGGCGACGCCCACGACGATCGCCGCCACCGAGACGATACCGTCGTTGGCCCCCAGTACGCCGGCGCGCAGCCAGTTGAGGCGCTGCGCGATGCCTCCCCGGTGAGGTTCGTTGGCGTGTAGCGGGGGTTCGGTGTATCCATCGGTCGACATGCCCTCACTCAAGCACCGATGTCCCAGCACTTCAACGTTGGTGAGGCTAAGCGACCCGGGAATTTCGGCTAAGAATTCTGGAAGAATTCGGGACGATTGTAGGGAGGGTAGAAGACACTCACCCGAATCGAGAACACGATGACTCTCAGAACGGCACCCACCGGGCCTGTGGGAACCCGCCGCATGGTCGACCCGGTCGACCGCACCCGGCGCATCCGGGGCCGGCGACGGATGCGCGCGGCCGACGCGATGATCGCCCTGGTCTGGGCATCGGTCGCCGCCGCCGTGGCCCTGTGGCTCGGCTACGGAGGCCTGAGCACCGTCAGCAACCTCGGTACCGACTTAACCGCCGCGGGGATCGTGACTGGCCTGGTCGGCACCGACCTCATCCTGGTGATGCTCGTACTTGCCGCTCGCATCCCGGCGATCGACCGGGTGGTTGGGCAGGACACGGCGATGGCGTTCCACCGGCGGCTCGGTAAGCCCGCGCTGTATCTGATCCTCTCCCACGGTGCGCTGCTCACCGTCGGCTACGCGATGGCCGACGGGTCGAACGTCGTCACCGAGACCATCAGCCTGTTCCAGGGCCCAGATATGGCGATCGCCTACCTCGGGCTGGGGCTGCTCATCGCCGTCGTGGTCACCTCGGTCGTCGCGGTGCGGCGGCGTTTCTCATACGAGGCCTGGCACCTCATCCACCTGCTGAGCTACGCGGCCGTGCTCGTGGCGCTGCCGCATCAGTTGAGCGCAGGCGGCGTGCTCGCCGACGGCAGCGTGCAGCGGGTCTACTGGATCGCGCTGTACGTGCTTGCCTTCGGCGCCATTGCCGTGTTCCGTTTCGCGGTGCCCGCGCTGCGCAGCGCCCGCCATGGTATCCGGGTCGCTGGCGTCGAGCAGGTCGCCCCCGGGGTCGTCTCTATCCACCTCACCGGGCGGGACCTCGACCGCCTGCAGACCGCGGGCGGGCAGTACGCGATCTGGCGGTTCTGGACCGGCGCCACCTGGTGGCATGCCCATCCGATTTCCTTCTCCGCAGTTCCTACGGCGTCGTCGGCGCGCCTGACGGTGCGCGACCTCGGCAGCGGCAGTGCGGCGATCTCCCGTGTGCGCCCCGGCACCCGGGTGTCGATCGAGGGCCCCTACGGCGTGTTCACCGAGGCGCACCGGGTGGCCCCGAAGCTGGCCGTGGTCGCGGCGGGCATCGGCATCACGCCGATCCGCTCGATGCTCGAGCACTCGACGCTACGCCCCGGCGAGGCCACCGTGCTGCTGCGCGGCAGCGACCCCTCGCAGAGCTACCTGTGGAACGAGGTCGGCACCCTCCGCAGCATGCGCGGCAATGCGATCTTCTCGATGTTGGGCCCACGACCCCACGGCCTTGCCACCTGGATGTCGGTCGAGGCACTTGCCCACGGTGTCACGATCGGCACGGTTTTTCCCGATCTGCTGAACTCCGATCTCTACGTGTGCGGGCCGCAGTCGTGGGCCGATCTGGTGATCCGCGATGCCCGGGCGGCCGGTCTGCCCGAGGACCAGATCCACGTCGAGAGGTTCGACTGGTGAGGGCGCGCGCACTGGCCCTCAGCATCTTGTCGTCGGCGGCCGTGCTGACCGTGGGGTGGCAGCTCGGCACCCAGGGCCAGACCTCGACGGCTCCCGATGCGGCGGCCCCCACGACGGCCGACTCCGTGACGTCGGATCCCACCGCGACCGCGACTTCGCGCGGCGGGTCGACGCCCTCCGCGGCAGCCACACCGGCGCCCACCCCAACCGCCACCAACGGCAGCGTGAGTGCCGCAGCCCCGGCATCGGACGGCGCCTCGGGCACGTTCACCGGCACCTCCGTGCAGACCCGTTTCGGCGCGGTGCAGGTGCAACTCACCGTCGCAAACGGCAACATCACCGATGTCACCGCGCTACAGCTCACCGACAAAGATCAGCGCTCGGTGTCGATCAGCAACCGGGCCGCGCCGGTGCTGCGCAAAGAGGTACTGGCGGCGCAGTCGGCGAATGTGCAAGGCGTATCGGGCGCCACCTACACCAGCGACGCCTACCTCAGCTCGCTCCAGTCGGCCCTCGACCAGGCCGGACACTAGCCGTGGGCATGCACGTGTTCGACACAATGGGCACGACGGTGAGCCTGCGCTTCGCCGGCGCGACCGCCCCAGCATCCGTTCTCGATGGGGTCGAAGGGGCGTTCCGCGCCTTCGACGAGCGGTTCAGTCTCTATCGGACCGACTCCGAGATCAGCCGGGTGGCCCGCGGCGAGCTGCCGCTGACCCGGACCGGTGCCGAGCTGCGCGAGGCGTACGCCGAGGCCCTCGACTGGTCGCGCAGCACCGACGGCGCATTCACACCCCACCGCCCCGACGGCGTGATCGACCTCTCTGGCACCGTCAAGGCGAAGGCTATGGAAGCGGCGGCACGGGTTCTCGACTCGTCCGGCGAAGCCGACTGGATGCTCGTGGCCGGCGGCGACATCCTCACCCGGGGCACTCTCGACGGCCTGCCCTGGCGCGCCGGCGTCGTCGACCCCGATGACCGGGGCACGCTACTCTGCGCCGTCGAACTCGTCGGCAGGCGCATCGCCCTGGCCACCTCGGGCACCGCCGAGCGGGGTGAGCACATCTGGCGCACCGGCGACCCCCGCGCACCGCAGCGCTACCGCCAAGTGACCGTACTCGCCGACGACATCGTCACCGCGGATGTGCTCGCCACCGCCCTCGTCGCGGGCGGGCCCGAGCACTGCCCGCAGCTGCTCAACCGCTTCGACATCGAGGCGATCACCGTCGACAACGCGGGGAACCTCACCGCGACACCGGGGCTACAGAGCACCCGAGGGCTCACACCGGCATGATCGTCGCGCCCTCTTCTCCCTATACTTCGAATATGCCGGAGCGCGCACGTATTCTGCTCGTCGAAGACGACGCGCGCCTGGCACAGATGCTCGAGCAGCTGCTCGCAGCCGAGGGCTACGACACCGTGCTCGCCCGAGACGGCCAACGCGCCCTGCACGAAGGCCTGACGCACGAGTTCGACGCCCTCGTGCTCGACCGGGGGCTGCCGGTGATGGAAGGGCTGGACGTGCTGACCCGTCTCCGGAGCCGCGGCATCCTGACCCCAGCCCTCGTGCTCTCGGCGCTCGGCAACCCGGCCGACCGCGTAGAGGGCCTCGATCGGGGCGCGGAGGACTACCTCGCCAAACCCTTCGACATCGACGAGCTACTCGCCCGCATCCGCGCCCTACTCCGCCGACACCGCAGCACAGTGCCGGTGCTGGCACTAGTGAGCGGGTCGCTCGATACGGCAAGTCGTACCGTGACGACGCGAGAGGGCGAGAACGTGACCCTCTCCGAGCGCGAGTCGCAGCTGCTCGAACGCCTCGCCCGCCGGCCGAACCAGGTCTTCGAACGGAACGGCCTGCTCGCGAGCGTGTTCCCCGATGCCGACGACCCCGGCGTAGTCGACACCTACGTGCACTACCTGCGAAAGAAGCTCGGCCGCGACAGCGTCAAGACGGTTCGCGGTATCGGGTACCGGCTCGGACCGCTGCCGTGAGAGCGCTGCGCACGGGCGACGACCTGAGAGGCGCGTCGCTGCGGCTCACCGCACAATTCACCGCCTTGGTGTTCATCATCCTGGCGATCGTCGGCGCCGTCGTGTACCTGATCGTCAGCACGAGCGTGACCGAATCGAACCAGCGGGCACTTATCGCGGCCACCCGGCTCGACTCGCCCCAGGATGCGCCGAGCGGCATCTACCTCTCCCTGGTCGACGGGCGCACCGGGGACCAACTCATCTCCCCCGACGACCTACCCGAGGGATTGCTCGACACCGCGGCCCTCCAGTCAGTAGCGGCCGGCGGCGAAGACGTGAAGGAGCAGCGCACCGTCGACGGGCGCGACTACCTCGTCCTCACTACTTCCGCCACCGGGGACCGCAGCCACGACCGATTCGTGCAGGTCGCGCTCGACCTGCATGAGAGCTCCGAAGAACTGGGCAGGCTCGCGACCGCGCTGATCGCCGGCGGGCTCGTCGCGGCCGTGCTCGCCTTCGCCGCCGCCTACCTGATGGCCCGCCGTGCCATCCGCCCCCTGGCCGAGGCGCTCGCCCTGCAGCGCCGCTTCGTCGCCGATGCCAGCCACGAACTCCGCACACCACTGACCCTGCTGAGCACCCGGGCACAAATTCTTAAGCGCCGAGGCGGCCATGACCTCCCCGCAGACGTCACCGCCTCCGTCGATGAAATCGTCACCGATACCCGGACGCTCACCGAGATGCTCGAAGACCTCCTGATCGCCGCCGACCCGCGAACCGTGGTCGACCCGACCCCGGTTGACCTCGTGACTGTCGCCGACAACGCGGTCGGTCTTCTCCGCGACGACGCAGATCGGCGCGGCATCTCCCTCGCCCGCGCGGGCGACTCGGAACCCATCATCATCCCCGGGTCGCGCGCCGCTCTGCTGCGCCTGGTGATCGCCCTGTCGACTAACGCGCTCGACCACGCCCGCACCGCGGTGACGGTCACTGTCTCGGCGTCGAACAGGAATGCAATCGTACGCGTGACGGACGACGGTCCGGGATTCTCACCACAGGTTGCATCGACAGCTTTTAACCGCTTCGTCAGCAGCCGGAACGTCGAGAGCACCACGCGCCACTACGGACTCGGATTGGCAATAGTCGCGGAAATCGTCCAACGCCACCACGGCATAGTCACTATCGAACAACCAGGCGCCGGCGCATCCGTAAAGTGTGTATTCCCGCTCGAACCGGCAAAGCTGCACTCCGCTATCGGGTAACGACACTAAGTTCGCTCAGACCTCCCGGACCGTAACCTGAATCTGACCGGAGAACGAAAAGGGCGGCATGACGGCCGGCCATATTTCCGCGCAGCAAAGGCGCAGGACCGTTATGCGTCTTCCTTCCGGCCCTGCGCAATAGGCGTGTGTCAAGCACCGGGTTTGGTGGAGGCTCTAGTTGACCCGTTCCTTCTGTTGGAGGACGGGGAGGGTGGCGTAATACGCCTGTTCTTTCTCGATGGGTGGGGTGTGTCCGATCTCGCCGTGGAGACGACGGTGGTTGAACCAGTCGATGTATTCCGCGACCGCGATCTCGAGGTCATCGATCCCTCTCCAGGGGCCGCGGTTCCGGATCAGCTCGGCTTTGAAGAGCGAGTTGAATGCCTCGGCCATCGCGTTGATGCTCCTATAGTTGTCAACTCATGATTTCCCCGGTTCTTGGATTGACTTTGATCAGGTGGTAGAGCTCTCGGATCACGTAGCGCTTTAGACATCGGATGATGTCTCGTTTGCTCTTGCCCTCGGCGGTTCTGCGGGCGACGTAATCAATGGTGGGTTGGTGGAATCGCATTCTCACGATCACGGTCCGATAGATCGCGGCGTTGAGTTGTCGGTGTCCTCCATGGTTGATGCGATGCTTCCCACTTGTCATACCCGACCCTGTAGGGACGGGGCTGATGCCGGCGAGTTTCGCGAACGCAGCCTCGGATTTGATGCGCCCGGGATTATCGCCAGCAACAATGAGGATCTCGGCAGCAGTATCGACGCCGATACCGAACTCCTCCAGCAGGTGCGGAGCACGCCCGAGGACGAGTTCCTCGATCATGCCGTTGAGTTCTTTGATTTCCTCATCGAGCATGAGCCAACGCCTCGCGAGCGACCGCAGGGTATGCCGGTTCGCGTCCTCGGGAGACTCAAGGCTGCGCGGCCGGAATGCGGCGCAGTGACGCGCGAGAGCCCGCTGGGTCTTCCGAGCGGTCTCGGTGCGGAGCTGTTCTGGTGCGTGCACGAGCATCGCTTTGAGCGTCACCATCGTCGCGGCTTTCTGCTTGACCGCGGTGTCATGGGCGACTTTGAGCTGTCGAATCATCTCGACCGCCCCGTCCATCGTTTTCGGGGTCGCGGTCGCGAATCCCGCAAGCACGGCTCTCGCGGCGTTCTCCGCGTCGAGGGTGTCGGACTTCCCGTTGAGTCGGCGGAGACGCCTATCGGGGCGTGAGACCTCGACGACTTTGTGGCCTTGCCGGCGCAGGAACGAGGTGAGACCTGCCCCGTAGGAGCCGGTTCCCTCGATTCCGAACGAGATGATCCTCCCGAAGGTCCCAGCCCAGTCGAGGAGTTGCCGGAACCCAGCGGTGTCGGTCGCGATCGTGAGGGTCGCGAGGATCCCGCCGATGGTGTCCATCACTGCTGCGACGTGAATGTGTTTATGCGTGTCTATGCCGATCACGACGTGCCCTGAACGGGCGGGCTCTGCCTGGGTCATAGCGGGGTTCCTCTCTGCCGGTTATCGTGGGGTTCACGCTGTCACCGGCGAGGGGACAGGACTGTCACGGGGACGCTGTCGAAAGTATGCTCCAGGCTCCTATTAGGTCACGCCTCGTCCGGTGGCAGCGCTTATTACGCTGCCCGGGCGGAGGGTCGACAGATCAACGCAAAGGCACCCTGCGGGCCAATCGTAAGCAAGGGTCAGACCACTCCGGCCGGGACTTCCCAATCCTTGCGAGATCGGGTAAAAACAGACTGACAGTCGAACGAATCCCCGACGGTTCCGGTCGAGGGAACAGCGCCGAGTTCTTGGATACGGTCGGTATAGACCATGGCCGTGTAGTTCGACCCGTGATCAGCATGATGGATGAGCCCATCGAGCCGGCCGCCTGACTGCCATGCCGCCATATCGAGTGCTTGCATCGGCAGAATCTCTGACTTCAGTGACGAAGCAACGTTCCAACCCACGATCCTGCGCGAGTACACATCCGTGACGAACGCGACATACGCGAACCCGGACCAAGTAGCGACGTAGGTCACATCGCACACCCAGAGCTTGCGCGGCCCATCAGCGACGAATCTCCGGTTCACGAGATCAGCAGGCAATGCCAGCGCCTTGTCCGGGCGCGTGGTGAATACCCGCTTCGATTTTCGCACCCCGCGCACACCGGTGAGCCGCATCAGACGCTCGGTCTGGTCGCGGCCGATCTCCCACCCCTCACGCTTGAGTAGGGCGTGCATCTTCCGTCGCCCGTACACGTTGTAATGCTTCGCGTGGAGGCGCTGGATCTCGGACACGAGCAACTTGTCACGGAGCTGTCTCACCGAGGTCGGCCGCGACTTGGCTGCCCGGTAACCACGCGAGGTGAGAAACCCACGAACTGCCGTCCTGAGCGTACGGCAGAGGAACTCGACCCCGAAACGATCACGATGCTCGTCGATGAACTGGATCATTTCGTTCGTGGCCGGTCGAGTTCCTTCGCGAAAAACACGCTCGCAGCTTTAAGAACCTCGTTGGCCTTCTTCAGCTCGGCGTTCTCGCGTCGCAGACGTCGGTTCTCTTCGGCCATATCGCTCGTGACGCCGGGTCTCACGCCGGTATCGATGTCGTAGCGGCGCTGCCACACTCTCAGCGTCTCCGGGCTCACTCCAAGGAGGCCGCCGACGTGTCGGCAAGCGGCGGTCAGCGATTCAAATTCGGGGCGGGCCTCGGCAAGCATGCGGAGCGCACGCTGACGAAGTTCGGGGTCGTATTTGCTTGGCATCGTAGTTCCATCCTTATATACAGATCGGAACTAAACCCAGGCCAATTCACGGATAGCTATTGGGTCGAGCTACAGGCACCGCAACGTTGAAGGTGAAGACGAAATCCGTAATTGGATCAGTGCTCTGGGAACCGAGACAGCACGAGGCTCCGACATCGGCGAGGCCTCAGAGTTAGGACTCCCGGCTCTAATTCGTCTCCTCTTTTGCTCTCACCCGCATAACGATCACCTGGCCGACGATAACGGCTGTCGCAACCGCTGCAGCGACAATTACGGTTTGAAGATCGCTTTGCACTTTAAGAATCGTGAAGGAAATCAGAATCGAGAAGTTGAGCAATATTGTGAGAAGCGGTGCCCACGGTTTTGCCTTGATTTTTGTCCGGAGGTGCCGAATCACGCCCCATTGCACCGCGATGTCCATTGCGAGGTAGAGGAACGCTCCCATCGATGCGATCTGAGTGAGGTCCAGGAAGGCTGTGGCGATAATCGCGAGCCCAGCCGTGATGATCAGCGGCTGTTGCGGGACGCGCGCAGGCAGTGACGGCGTCTGGCGCATGTCTTGGAGCATTCCGTAGAGGCGTGATACCGAATACAGACTGGCCAGCAGCCCGGACAGTGTGGCGACAACGGCGATCGCCACCGTGATTCCGATACCCCACGAGCCAAAGAGCGGTTCGGCTGCCGCAGCCAACGCATAATCACGCGCTTTTACCGCGCCTGCGGCCCCAATACTGGACTCTACCGAGACGGTGATCAGCATGTAGAGGACCGTGCAGACCGCCAGGGAAATGACGATCGAGCGCGCAATGTTCTTTTTCGCGTCCTGAATGTCGTCACCTTGGTTGGTTATGGTGGTGAACCCTTTGTAGGCGAGCACACACAGGACCGTTCCGGCGAGCAGTCCGACGATATCGGGGGCCTCGCCTGAGCTTTGGGCGAAGAGTCCGGATCCTGATGCGACAGCACCGACGAGTCCCGCTATAGCGAGCAGTGCGATGCCCACGATCTTGATGATCGCAGTCGTGGTCGCGGATCCTTCAACGAGCTTATTACCGAGCAAGTTCACGATGGCTGCTGCCACGATCGCAAGCACGCCCAGGAGGGGGACGAGAATTGCAGAGTCTTGTAGGCCAAATGGGCGCAGCAGGTAAGTTCCGAAGGTGCGGGCGAGGAGACTTTCCGCGACCACCATTGAGACGTACATGAACAGGGTAAACGATCCCGCAGCGACCCCCGGTCCGTACGCATCTTTCAGTAGCATCGCAATACCACCCGCAGAGGGGTTCACGCTTGAATATCGCGTGTACGAGTAGGCGCTGACACCGGCGACAATCGCGCCGAGCAGAAACGCGAGCGGAAACCAGTCTCCGGCGAAGCCCGCGACCTGCCCGACGAGCGCAAAGATTCCCGCCCCGATCATCACTCCGGTGCCGAGCGAAACGGACCCGACGAGTGAAATCTTGCCCTTCGTTGCGACCATGTGAACCCCTCGCTCCTTCTCGTTCAATTTCGGTTTTCACGCCATGCTTACTAAGCAGGGAGCAGTACTTTGCACTTCCCCACGTTCTAGTTTGAAGTGCAACATCAGGGTGTGGGGATGGGTTGAATTGGCCTGGTTTGAGTTCCGACCGGTTTTCCTGTCAGCCGGTTGGTGACAGAAGCGTCTCGGTCTCAGCGTAGTATGCCTGCTCGACTTCGGCCGGGGTGCGCATGTCGAGTTCCCCGTGAAGTCGTTCATGGTTCCACCACCACACGTACTTAAGGGTCGCGAGCTCGACCTGCTCAACGGTCCGCCATGGCCCTTGCTGACGAATAAGCTCGGTCTTGTAGAGATTGTTGACCGCCTCAGCCATCGCGTTGATGCTCCTATAGTTGTCAACTCATGATTTCCCCGGTTCTTGGATTGACTTTGATCAGGTGGTAGAGCTCTCGGATCACGTAGCGCTTTAGACATCGGATGATGTCTCGTTTGCTCTTGCCCTCGGCGGTTCTGCGGGCGACGTAATCAATGGTGGGTTGGTGGAATCGCATTCTCACGATCACGGTCCGATAGATCGCGGCGTTGAGTTGTCGGTGTCCTCCATGGTTGATGCGATGCTTCCCACTTGTCATACCCGACCCTGTAGGGACGGGGCTGATGCCGGCGAGTTTCGCGAACGCAGCCTCGGATTTGATGCGCCCGGGATTATCGCCAGCAACAATGAGGATCTCGGCAGCAGTATCGACGCCGATACCGAACTCCTCCAGCAGGTGCGGAGCACGCCCGAGGACGAGTTCCTCGATCATGCCGTTGAGTTCTTTGATTTCCTCATCGAGCATGAGCCAACGCCTCGCGAGCGACCGCAGGGTATGCCGGTTCGCGTCCTCGGGAGACTCAAGGCTGCGCGGCCGGAATGCGGCGCAGTGACGCGCGAGAGCCCGCTGGGTCTTCCGAGCGGTCTCGGTGCGGAGCTGTTCTGGTGCGTGCACGAGCATCGCTTTGAGCGTCACCATCGTCGCGGCTTTCTGCTTGACCGCGGTGTCATGGGCGACTTTGAGCTGTCGAATCATCTCGACCGCCCCGTCCATCGTTTTCGGGGTCGCGGTCGCGAATCCCGCAAGCACGGCTCTCGCGGCGTTCTCCGCGTCGAGGGTGTCGGACTTCCCGTTGAGTCGGCGGAGACGCCTATCGGGGCGTGAGACCTCGACGACTTTGTGGCCTTGCCGGCGCAGGAACGAGGTGAGACCTGCCCCGTAGGAGCCGGTTCCCTCGATTCCGAACGAGATGATCCTCCCGAAGGTCCCAGCCCAGTCGAGGAGTTGCCGGAACCCAGCGGTGTCGGTCGCGATCGTGAGGGTCGCGAGGATCCCGCCGATGGTGTCCATCACTGCTGCGACGTGAATGTGTTTATGCGTGTCTATGCCGATCACGACGTGCCCTGAACGGGCGGGCTCTGCCTGGGTCATAGCGGGGTTCCTCTCTGCCGGTTATCGTGGGGTTCACGCTGTCACCGGCGAGGGGACAGGACTGTCACGGGGACGCTGTCGAAAGTATGCTCCAGGCTCCTATTAGGTCACGCCTCGTCCGGTGGCAGCGCTTATTACGCTGCCCGGGCGGAGGGTCGACAGATCAACGCAAAGGCACCCTGCGGGCCAATCGTAAGCAAGGGTCAGACCACTCCGGCCGGGACTTCCCAATCCTTGCGAGATCGGGTAAAAACAGACTGACAGTCGTAGCTGTCGCCTTTCGAGCCCACCGAGGCGACCGCGGCAGCCTCTGCGAGGCGTTCTGTGTAGCGAACGGCACGGTATTGCACGCCCCGGTCGGAGTGATGGATCAGCTCGGTCAGGTCCCGGCCGGCCCGTTGCCGCGTCCAGATCCCCATCTCGAGGGCATCCAGGGCCAGATCGGTGTGTAGCGAGGTGCTCAGTTGCCAGCCGACGACGCGGCGCGAGAAGACATCGGTGACGAACGCGGCGTAGACCCAGCCGGTGAAAGTGCGGATGTAGGTGATGTCGGCAACCCAGAGGCAATCCGGGGCGGATGCGGTGAATTGCCGCTCGACGAGATCCCCGGGCCGATCCGCCAACGGCCCCGGAATCGTGGTCTTCGGGCCCCTCGAACGGCGCACCCCGCGCAGGCCCTCGCGGCGCATCAATCGCTCGACCGTGCACCGGGCGACCGGGTGGCCTTCTCGTTTCAGCTGCGCGTGGACCTTCCGAACACCGTAGACGGCGTAATTCTCCGAATGAATTTTCCGGATCTTCACCACCGATTCCTCGTCCGTGACCGACCGTCTCGACGGTGGCCGGGACTGTGCCGCGTAGTAGGTCTGCGGGGCGATCGGCAGTTCCCTGCAGATCGGCTCGACCCCGAACCGAGCCTTGTTCTCGTCGATGAACGCGATCATCTGATCGATGGGCGGTCGAGCTCCGCCGCGAAGAAAGCCGACGCGGACCTCAAAATCGCATTCGCTCGCCGCAGCTCTTTGACCTCACGCTCAAGAGCGGCGACCCGAGCTTTTTCATCGGTCGTGACGCCAGGCCTTGCGCCTTCGTCGACCTCCGCACGCTGGACCCAGCCACGGAGCGTGTCGGACGGAATGCCGAGTTGCTGACCCACACGAGTGCAGACACCCCGGCGACCGCCGGACTCGTCACGGGCATCCAGGACCAAACGAATGGCCCGCTCTTTCAACTCGGGTGGATACTTCTTCAACGCTGGCATGCTTCTCAACCTTTCAGGTGATCAAGAACCTCCATTAAACCCGGGGCGCAACAGTCCCTGCCCACGACGGCCGTCCCACCTTTGAGTGAAGCCCGACTTCACCATGTCCGCAGATGATCGGCTCTGCTCGATGGAGGCGGCAGGTTATCAGGGTTACGGTCTCCCGACCAATGAGTGCAGGGCGGTCAGTCCTCGCTCCGTCCCGGGCCAATGCCGGTCGATGGCCTGCTGGCCTGCGCGGCGGATCACGTAGCCGAGAACGACGGCAATGATGATTGCGTCATCTGCGACGCCGATTACAGGAATGAAGTCTGGTATCAGATCGATTGGCATCAGGAGGTACGCCAACAGGACTACCAACCACGCTCGCACCGATCGGGGAAGGGTGGGGTCGACCGCCAGCCGGCGGACCAGCCGCAGAATGTCTGGCGCCAGGCGAAGCGCTCCAACGAGCGTGATGGACTCGCCCTGCCGACGAGCGAGCCATGCAACAACGCCAATCAATCCAAGCCACAAGAACAGGATGCCGCCGGCTGCGCTGAGGGCTATCGACCAGATCCGATCCACGAGCCTTACCTCATGACCTCTGTTGTCGTTGAGATGGTCAGATGATCCAGGTTCGGAAGGGTATGTGAGATCTCGTGCCTGATGTCATGCACAATCGTTTCGGCGGCTGAGATCGGCATGTCGGCGACAGCTACCGTGGCGGCACCCTGGAGTCGGTGGCCGACCCATCGCAGCTGCAATGAAGGCACAGCAAGAACCCCCGGGGTGTGTTCGATCGCGTGCCGCGCTCGCTCGACGAGCTCGGGTTCGATGCCATCCATGAGGCGGCGCCCGATGCTGCGAACGGTTCCCCAGAGCAGCACGATGATGGCGGCTGAGATGAGTAGTCCGACTATGGGGTCAGCGAGTGGGAATCCGAGCATCACGCCGAATCCGCCGATGACGACGGCGAGCGAGGTGAAGCCGTCGATGCGTGCATGCACGCCGTCTGCGACAAGTGCGGCGGAACCGATCTTCCGGCCGACCCGGATTCGATAGACGGCGACGATTTCATTGCCGATGAAGCCGATGAAGCCCGCAGCGATGACCCACCCCAGGTTATGCAGCGGTTGCGGGTTGAAAATGCGTTCAATCGATTGATAGGCGGCGACGATCGCCGACAACGCGACCACGGCGATGATGAACAGGCCCGCAAGGTCCTCGGCCCTTCCTGGCGAGTAGTCGTTTAAGGTACTCCTCGTCCACCTAGTTGGTACTCGGTTCCGGGAAGAGGGTACTGGCCCGCAGCATTACCCGCCTTGGGCC
>NZ_JBFBML010000025.1:0-20018 GCF_040687075.1 Leucobacter sp. NPDC077196 | reverse complement strand
ACCGCGCCTTTAACGACGCAGATTCCTCCGAAAACGACACGGTGGTCGCAACCTCCCGAAACTCGGGGTGTTGCGACCACCGTTAGAACCCGCCCTCGATCGAGATGGCCTCGCCCGCGCATGGACCGAGGCGGGCATCGACTGGCAGAACAACTGGCGCTATCACGTGATCTGGTGGATCTGCCAGAACGGGCTCGCCACGTTCGGGCCCATCGGCCGGGCGGGTGAGCCGCTGCTCGTGCGTACGGAGAACTGGATCGAGCAGCCCCGTGCACTCTCAGGAGAGTCAGCGCTTCGAGAATTGGCGACGCGATATGCGCGAGCGCGCGGGCCGTTCCGTGTGAAGGACCTCGCGTGGTGGACGGGCCTCACCGTGACGGAGGCCCGCAGCGGAATCACCGCAGCGTTCGATTCAGGGGCGCTGGTCCAGACGCTCGCGCGCGACGCGGCTGGTGACCCCGTTCGGGGAGCCGCGGGCACACTCTGGGTCGATCCCGAACTGCTCGAATCCGCGGCCCGGGAAGCACCGTTGCCGGAGTGGCGGTTGCTCGCAGCATTCGATGAGCACCTGCTCGGCTACACCGACCGCTCGGCTCAGCTCGATCAGCAGCACTTCGATCGCATCGTTCCCGGCCGCAACGGCATGTTCCTCTCCACGGTGGTCAACCACGGAAGGGTTGCGGGCACGTGGAAGCGCCGCCGCACGAAAGCCGGAGGGCTCGAGATCGCGCCCTTCCCCGACACGGCGATTGATGCGGCGGCGCTCGAACCGCTCAATCGCACGTGGGCCGATTTTCACGGAGTGGACGCCGGGAGCATCACGATCACCGGGTAGTCCTCCGGGCGGGCCACGGGCTCCCCGTCGGTAGAATCAGTCCATGGAAATCGGCCTCATCGCAGTCGCCGCAGTGGTCGTGCTCGTCGGAACCTCGATTCTGGGCAGCAGAATCGGCGTTGCGGCACCCCTCTTGCTCGTCGTCGTCGGCATCGGCGCCGGGTACCTGCCGTTCATTCCGCCGGTCGAAATCGATCCCGAGATCATCCTCATCGGGGTGCTGCCTCCGCTGCTCTACTCAGCGGCAGTGAACGTGCCGCTCATCGACTTCCGCAGGAACCTGCGACCGGTCATCGGATTGTCGGTGCTGCTCGTCATCATCTCGGCGGTCGCGATCGGCTTCGCGCTCCACTGGCTGGTACCCGCCATTCCGCTCCCCGCCGCCGTGGCCCTGGGCGCGGTCATCAGCCCGACGGATGCCGTCGCCGCGACGTCCATCGGCAAGCGCCTCGGCATGCCCGAGCGACTGGTGTCGATTCTGGAGGGCGAAAGCCTCGTGAACGATGCAACCTCGCTCGTGCTTCTCAAGACCGCGCTTGCGGCCGTGGCCGGAAGTTTCGTGTTCTGGGATGCGGCGGGCTCATTCGCGTTCTCGGCGGCAGCCGCCATCGCCATCGGACTCATCATCGGCGTGATCACGGTGTGGGTGCGATCCAAGCTCCACAACCCGGTATACGACACGATCATCTCGTTCGTCGTTCCCTTCGTCGCATTCATGCCCGCGGAGGCGCTCGGAGCTTCGGGCGTGCTGGCCGTGGTGGTCACCGGCCTCTACACCGGCCATCACGCCGCGAAACGGTTCTCCGCGACCGCGCGCATGAACGAGCGCCTCAACTGGCGCACAGTGCAGTTCGGGCTTGAGAACGGCGTCTTCCTCGTCATGGGTCTGCAACTGCACACCCTGCTCGATGAAGTCAATGAGACGGAGCTGCAGCTCGAGCACATCGCGCTCGTAGCACTCGGCCTCGTCGCGATCCTCATTCTGCTTCGCGGGCTCTTCATGATTCCGCTCATCTGGACGATGCGCGGCGACAAGGGGCGCTATCAGCAGCGGAGCGACGGCTTCTCGCGCATCCTGACGCGCGCCAGGCGGGCCGACACCACCGAGCGCCGACTGCGCAAGCTCGAACTCCTCGAACAACGATCTCGCGCGGATCTCGCCCACGAGCAAGAGCAGCAGCTCGGCTGGCGAGACGGCGTGCTGCTGTCGTGGAGCGGGATGCGCGGCGTCGTCACCCTCGCGGCGGCCCAGTCAATCTCGACCGACGTGCCCTATCGCCCGCAGATCATTCTCATCGCCTTCGCCGTCGCCGTGGTGACCCTGTTGCTGCACGGCCTGACGCTGCCGTTGTTCATCGCAAAGCTCTGGCCCGAGGGCGCGAACGGCTCGCGCACCGCCGAGATGCAGTCACTCGGACGGGATCTTCTCGAAGCAGGGAACACGGCGCTCGCCGACGAGATCGAAATCGATGCGGACGGCGCGGACGGGAGGATCTTGCCAGACGACGACGTGGTGAGGCGGGTTCGCTCGACCGCGAGGAGCACCCTCGCCCCACTCACCTTCCCGCTCACCAGCACCGGCGCGGTGCAGGCCCAGGCCCAGGAGTCGCAGACCGCTTGCTACCGGCGACTCGCCCGCACGGTGCTCGACGCTCAGCGCGACGCCCTGCTCGAGGAGCGGGCAATCGGGCGGTACAGCTCGCAGGCGCTCCGAGCTGCCGAGCTTGCGCTCGACGCGCAGGAAACGAGAGTGACTCCCCCGTCGGCGCACTGAAGCGGGCGGCGTCTCAGCCCTGCATGCGCACCGGGTTCTGATGGTGACTGAACACGATGCTCGTGCGGGTCGACGAGATCGCCGGGTGCGCGGAGAGGTGCTCGACCACGAAGTCGCGCACGTGGTCGGAGTCGCGCACGGCGAGATGGATGATGAAGTCTTCGACGCCGCCCAGGAAGAACAGCTGCATCACCTCGGGCAGGCCGCGGAGCTCTTCGCCGAGTTCGGTGATGCGCTGGCGGGCGCCCGATCGCACGGTCACACTCACGAGCACTTCAAGGTCGAGGCCGATCGCACGGGGATCGACCGACGCGGTGAACCCCGTGATGATCTTGCGGGCCACGAGATTGCGCACGCGCGCGATGCAGGTCGATGCGGCCACACCGACGCGCTCGGCCAGCTCTGCATTGGTGATGCGGCCGTTCGCCTGCAGCTCTTCGACGATCTTGCGATCCACGTCGTCGAGTTCTGCCGCCTCGCGCAGAATCTTCGAACTCTCGACCATTCCCCACTCACCCTCGCTCATATCCTGGTTACTTCTGCAGAGAATTCCGCAGAGTATTCAGAGCAACTGCAACTCTAACGAATATACTGCACACTGTAGTGGTTCGACCGCAATGGATCGCGCCGTTCGCGGCGGCTCCGCGAGTCGGCATCGCACCAGTACACCGCAGATTCCATTGGAGCATCTCATGCGCGTCGGTATTCCCACCGAAATCAAGAACAACGAGAACCGCGTCGCGATCACGCAGGCCGGCGTCGTCGAGCTCACCCGCCGCGGGCACGAGGTGCTCGTGCAGGCCGGAGCCGGCATCGGATCGGCCATCACCGACGACGAGTACGCCGCCGCCGGCGCCCAGATCGTCGAAGGCGCTGAGGATGTGTGGGCAAAGTCCGACATGATCCTCAAGGTCAAGGAGCCCATCGCCGCAGAGTACGACAAGCTGCGCAAGGGTCAGGTGCTCTTCACGTACCTGCACCTCGCCGCCGACAAGACGCTGACCGAGAAGGTGCTCGAGTCGGGCACCACGGCCATCGCGTACGAGACCGTTCAGGCGGGCCGCGCTCTGCCCCTGCTCGCTCCGATGTCTGAGGTCGCCGGTCGGCTCTCGGCTCAGGTCGGCGCCTACTCCCTGATGAAGGCCAACGGCGGGCGCGGAGTGCTGCTCGGTGGCGTGACCGCGACACGACGCGGCAAGGTCGTCGTCATCGGCGGCGGCGCTGCCGGCGAGCAGGCCGCTCGCATCGCGTTCGGAATGGGCGCCGAAGTGACGATCATCGACATCTCGATCCCCCGCCTCAAGCAGCTCGAAGACGAGTTCGGTGGTCGCATCCAGACCCGCACCTCGAACGCGCACAACATCACCGAATCGCTCAAGGACGCCGATCTCGTCATCGGCTCCGTGCTGATCCCGGGCGAGAAGGCGCCGAAGCTCGTCACCGACGAGATGGTCGCGCAGATGAAGCCGGGCTCCGTGCTCGTCGACATCGCCATCGACCAGGGAGGCTGCTTCGAGAACTCGCGCCCCACGACGCACGACGATCCCACCTTCCCGGTGCACAACTCGATCTACTACTGCGTGGCGAACATGCCGGGCGCCGTGCCCGAAACCTCGACCGCTGCGCTCACCAATGCCACGCTCCCCTACGTCGTCGCACTCGCCGACAAGGGCTGGGTCGCGGCGCTCCAGTCGGACGAGTCGCTCGCCAAGGGCCTCAACGCCCACGACGGCGTGTTGACCTTCAAGGGCGTCGCTGACGCGTTCCCGGAGCTCGCGTACTCGAGCATCGACGAGGTGCTGGCTGCCAACGTCTAAGGTTCACGGTGGCTGTCGCGGCTTCACGGTGCTGAACGGCTCCGCGAAGCGCGTACCCTGGAACTCATGGATTTGAAGTTCTCATTCGGAGGGGCGTCTCCCGATCATCATCACGATGACGGGGGCGCCCCTTCAGGCATTCCGCTCCCCTTCACGACCGTGGCGCCCGGCTCCACCAGCGGCGAACTCGTGGCGTCGGTGCGCTGCGATGGGGCGCTCGTTGTCGGGGAGGTCGTGACCGGCGATGGCGTCACCTATGCGCGCGCCGAGGTACCGCTGCGCGACGAGCACCCCGACGCTGTGGCTCTCGGCAAGGCCGTGCGCTCGGCGCTCGCCCGCGCCGTTGCGACGCTCGAGGGCCCGCTCGCCGAATCGGTGCGCACGGTCGTACTCGCGCTCGGCGGCGACTCGCGAGCTGTCGTGCAGTCGCTCGGGATCGCGGATCTCGACGCGCCCGCCGTCGACGAGGCCCTGCAGCGCCGCATCGGAATCGCCGCAGGCACTCCGATCCGCATCGACGGGTAGGGCTCCGCCCTGCTGGGAGCGGGCTAGGGTTCCGCCCTCCTGGGAGCGGGGTCACTTTTCGTGGGTGTCGGTGGAGCAACACGCACGAAGAGTGACCCCGCTCGCAGATCCGGGCATACGGCCCGGTGCTGCCGGCAACCGCTCTAGCGTTAGCCCTGGAATCGGATGATGCGGTCGAGCGCCTCAGCTACGGCGGCTTCTCCGGCCGCGTAGGAGAGGCGCACAGCTCGCGACCCGTCTACGGGGTCGAAGTCGACGCCCGGTACGACCGCGACGTCGGCGTCCGCAAGCAGGCGCCGTGCGTAGTCGACCGAGTCCGTGAAGCGGTCCAGCTGCGGCCCGAGCTCGGAGTAGTAGTAGAACGCGCCGTCCGAGGGCGCGGCCACGCCCCAGCCGAGCGAGCTTTCAGCGTCGAGAATCAGCTGGCGTGCCCGGGCGAACCCCGCCACAATGGCGTCTCGCTCGGCATACGTCTCGGGCGAGAAGGCGGAGAGCGCGAGTTCCTGCGCCGGGGCCGGCGGTGAGAGGGCGAAGTTCGAGGCGAGTGCTTCAAAGGGGCCGACGAGCGCATCCGGAAGGATCGCCCACCCGAGACGCCACCCCGTCATGCCCCAGTACTTCGAGAACGAGTTGACGACGATCGCCTCGGCATCGAGCTCGCGAACGGTTACGCCGCGATGGTCCGCCCTGTCGCCCGCGAATGTGATGCCGTGATAGATCTCGTCGCTCACGAGACGCACGCCGCGCAGTGAGCACCAGGCGACCAGTGCCGTAAGCGCCGCGCGGTCGAGCATGGTGCCTGTCGGATTGGCGGGGGACGCGATCACGAGCCCCGCGAGGTCGCCGTGCTCCGCGACTGCCGCGTCGAGCAGCGCGGGTGTCGGCTGGTAGCGACTCTCCGGCCCGGTGGGAATCTCGACGACATGCACGCCGAGCGCGGTGAGAATGTTGCGGTACGCCGGATACCCCGGGCTCGCGAGGGCGACCCGGTCTCCGGGGTCGAAGGCCGCGAGGAAGGCGAGTTGGAAGGCTCCCGATGAACCGGTGGTGATTGCGACGGTCGCGGGATCGACCTCGACGTCGTACCACTCCCGGTAGTGCCCGGCGACGGCTTCGCGGAGTGGCGCGGTGCCGAGGGGGCCCGTGTACCCCGCGGGCTTCAGCGTGCCCGGAACGGCTCGCGCGCTCGGTTCACCGGCACAGAGCGAAACGACATCGTGGCCGCCCGCTCGGCGTCGTGCGATTTCGTCGGTGATCCGCATGACTTCGAACGCGGGAATGCTTGACCTGCGCGAGACCCCGGGTTGCACCGCGACGGGCCGCGGTGCTGTCTGCTCTCCGGCTTCGGATCCTGACCGCGGCGGCAACGGCGTGGACGGCGGCGTCTTGAGGGGTCCTCCAGGATTCACCATGACTCCACGTTAGCGGGGTGGGCTCGTTCCACAAGGCGCAGATAGCCGGAGAGCGCAGCGACGCCCTCGGCGCTCGTCGGCAGGCCATCGCCGAGCCGGTCGGAGGAGATCAGGTGGGCCGCCCACTGCGCACGACTGATGGCCACGTTCAGCCGATTTCTCATCAGCAGGAACTCGAGGCCGCGCGGTACATCGGCGGCGCTCGACGCGGCGAGCGTCACGATGGCAATCACCGCCTCCTGGCCCTGGAACTTATCGACGGTGCCGACCCGGACCTCGCCGAAGCCTGCACGGTGCAGCTCGCGCGAGACGCACTCGACCTGTGCGTTGTACGGCGCGACCACGATCAGATCGGCCGGAGTCAATGCTCGATCGACGTCGCCGACGGTGCGCAGCGTTCCCTGCAGCGAGCGACGAACGACTTCGACGACCCGTTGCGCCTCCGCTTCGGAGTGCGTCGAATTGCCGCTGTGCTGCACCGCGTGCCAGTGCAGACCGGGTGCGCCCGCGCCGATCACCTCGCGCTCCGAAGCGCTCGGATGCGCGTGCAAGCGCCCCTCGTATGCCAGCTCGGAGACCACCGTCGCGAGCTCGGGTCTCATGCGCCTGGTCTCTGCGAGGAAGTAGCCGAGGTGCTCGGGGATCGTCTCGTGCTCGCCGAGCAGCCACCCCAGCGCCGAGGTGTCAACCGGCTCGGGGTGCGACCCTTGCGAGACCTGGGGCAGCTGCTGCGGGTCTCCGAGCAGCAGCACGCGGCGAGCGGCGACCGAAGCGGCGATCGTCGGGGCCAGCGAGAACTGGCCGGCCTCGTCGACGACGAGCAGGTCGAGCTCATGCCGCGCCACTCGTTCAGCGTTGCTGAAGTCCCATGCCGTGCCTCCGATGACAGCGCCGCGCTCGGCGCGTCGATGCCCCACGAGAAATGAGGCCTGCCCACCGCTGCGCAGCACCGTGTAGGGCGCTGCGGCGACATCTGCGGGGTCCGCCCCTCGCTGGGCGGCCTTCCCGACCAAGGCCGGGGCCAGTCCGGCTCGCACGACGCCCGTGAGTACGTTCTCGACGACCCGATGCGACTGGGCGACGACGCCGATGGTCCACTGATGTCGCTCGACCAACTGCCGGATGACGCGGGCGGCGAGATAGGTCTTTCCCGTTCCCGGCGGACCCTGCACGGCGAGCGCTGATCGATCGAGCTGCAGCAGGGAGGCGATGACGGCTCCGATTCGGCGCGCGTCGACATCGCCACCCGCTGCCTCGAGCGCCTGCCCGGAGCCGGGCGAGACGAGCTCCGATCCCCCGCTGAGACGCGGCGGTACTCTGCGGAGCAGGTCGACCGCCGGATCGGCGGGAAACGATCCGCGATCCAGCGACCGGGCGAGAACGGCACCCCACTCTTCGATCGCGCTCTTCTGGGCGCCAGCACGCGGCGGCGGCCCGGGCGTCAGCGCCACCGGGAGGACTGCATAGTGCTCGACCTTCCCCGGCAGGGTCTCCTGCACCGTCGCGCCGTCGTCGCGAGCTTCGAGGATGCTCACCTGCCTCGCGCCGCGGGAGCCCGGCGCTGCGCCGTACTGCGGGAAGGGCGATGGGTGCGCGTACAGGGCGAACGCGTCGCCGTTCTCCCGAAAACGCGATCCAGGGGCGGCTTCCCCGGCGAGGCGCATGTGCCGCCGCTCGGCGCGAGCTCGCGGCGGCACATGCCAGTCCGCCTCGACACGGCTCGAACTCGGATCCACGACGAGCACGTCGCGCGTATCCGCCCAGTCTTCGATGGGATCGACCATTCGGGCGAAGTGGGCCCACCAGAACGATTTCTGCTCGCGCTCGTGATAGTCGATGGCACTCGCTGCGAGGGCGGCTGCGGCTCGGTCGGCCGGCCGATCGTGCTCGGCGAACGCAGTGGCGTGTTCGGCGAGTTCGGCGCCGATGCGGCTCAGTTCGAGATGCGGCCCGCTCTCGGACAACGCAGGCTCAGGAACATACGGCGCGACGCCGTGCTCCTCGGCGAGCCGCAGCAGCCAGTCGCGCAGCCGCAGCGTCGAGACGCAGTCGTAACGGTTGTAGTCGCCGATCGCGTCCATACGCCGCTGGCCCTCGGAGCGGATCGCCGGGTCTTCGGAGCTGAGTTGAGCGCTCGCCTCGGCGTACTCGGTCACCGACTGCGCGCCGCTCGTCACGCCCGCTTCGTCGCGCAGTTCGTCGCCCATGTAGAGCGGTTCGAGCTTTTTGATCGAGTACGATCGCGTGCCGACGCGAAGTGCCGCGCGCACGATCGGATACAGGTCGACGAGCACGTGCTCGCGGAGCAGCGCGTCGACCTCCGCTTCTCCAACGCCGTGGCGGGCGGCGATGGAGGCGAGGTGCGTGCGCTCGTACGCGGCGTAATGGTAGATCTTCATGCCGGGGTACCGCTGCCTGCGCTCAGCTACGCGTGCGAGGAACTCTTCGAGGGAGCGTCGCTCTGCCATGAGATCGTGCGCCCAGATGGCGGTGAAACGTTCGTCAGCGTCGACCATTCCGAAGAGATAGTCGATGCCCCAGTGCGCGGTGTCGTCGGGTCCGGGAGCTCGAAACAACGGGTCGCCCTCGAAATCGAAGAAGAGGTCGCCGGGGTTCGGCTCGGGGATCGCCGCGAGCGCGCCCGACTGCGTGACGAGAAACGGCGGCGCGGATCCTTCGCCGGCAGCCAGTGCCCGCACCTGCAGCTGCGCCTGCTCCGCGAGCCGGAGCAGCACGGGACCAGCGACGCCCGGCACCTGCACGGTCTCGGAGCGCACCGCATCGAGTGTCTCCGCGACGCGGTCGACGGTGTCGAGCCCCGCGGCGACGAGCGCGTCTCGTTGCGTGGAGCGGATGCCGGCGATGAGCAGCGGGTCGCGGGTGCGCTCCACTTCGGGGGTGCAGACCTCGCATCGCCCGCAGGCGACGATGCCCGACGCGCCCCAGGCGATCGGCTCGGCGTGCGAGCGATCGCCGTCTCGGCCAGCTGCGCTGAACCGTGCGGTGAGCAGGGCGTGCATGCGAGCCCGACGTGCGCGAAACACCGGCGCGATGTCGGAGATGCGGTGACGCGATTCGGCGCCGTCTCCCAAGATGAGCACCGCCGTATCAGCCACCGGCACGCCGATGCGCTCGAGCTGCTCGGCGTAGGCCGCGAGCTGCATGAGCGCCGTCACTTTGGCTCGGCGCGCGAGCTTCGTGTCTTGCACCTCGTACCGGCCGTCGGGAAGTCGGCGCAGGAAGTCGGCGAACCCGACGAACCCGATCTCGGGCCCATCACCGTGCGCCGCGCGCTGCTCCGGGTCGAAGAACGTCGCCTGGAAGACAACCTCGGCGCCACCCACGAGCGCCTGCACCGTCTCGTATGCGACCGCTCCGAGGTGGCTCGCCGTCATCGATTCGGGTCGCGGCACTGAGACCACTCCCCCGGCAGAGCCGCCGACACCCGCGCCGAGCCGGTCGATGTAGCTCGCCAGCACGCGCTCTTCGTGCGCATCGCCGAGCCGCGCAGCGCGCTGCAGCATCGGATCGTCATCGGGCGGCACCACCACATCGCGACCGAGTTTCGCATCGAGCCGACGCAGAAAGGCGAACTCGCAGTGGCTCGCCGCGGTGAGGTCACTCGCACTGGTGACGACGCGGTGCCCGGCACCGCCCGGCCGATCCTGCACGAACATACTCGATCCCTTCGTCGACGCCGCGATCGATGCTGGCTCGATGGCCTGCGCGGCGGCTGCCCCCGACGCTACCGCCTGCGTCCGACATCGAGTGCCGCGCAGCGCTGCGCTGCCGCACAACGCCGGCTACAGGCGCGCGAGCGCCTCGATATCCTTGAGAAAGGCCTCCTGCTGCTCGGCCGAGACGGTGGCGCGCGTCACGGAGAGCGCGGCGGTGTAATCGTCGGTCGAGAGATGCGTCGACGAACTCGCGGACGCATCCGAAACAGCCGCGTCCTCACCGCCCCTGAGCACTCGCGCGAGCGCGTCCTGCGATGCGCGCCTCGCAGCGTACTCGATATCGGCCGGGGTGAGCCCGTCGCTCACCCGAACGAGCTGAGCGAAGTCGATCGACGGGGAGACGCTCGTCGGAACGTAGCGGCGCCAGATCGCCTCTCGCGCCTCGGCGTCGGGCAGGCCGATGGGCAGCACGTAGTCGAACCGGCCGTGCCTGAGAAACGCGGCGTCGAGCGCGCGAACGAAGTTCGTCGCGCACACCAGCAGCATGCCCTCGCGATCGCGGAAATCAGCCACGACCTTGAGCAACTCATTGGTCACGCCCTGCGTCGGCGTGGGCGGGTCGCTGCGCTGGGATGCGATCTCCTCGACCTCGTCGATGAACACGACGCCGTGCTCCAGCTCGGCGATCTGCTCGAAGACGGCCCGGAGTGAGGAGGCCATACTCGTGACGCCGTCCCCGAGACGCGACGGGAAGACCTCGATGAACGGCCAGTCGAGCCGCGATGCCACGGCCTTCGCGAACGTTGTCTTGCCGGTACCAGGCGGCCCGAACAGCATCACCGCGTGCGGCGGCACCACACCGTATCGGTCGGCGAGATCGGGCTGTGCGAGCGGCGCCACGAGGCGTTCCTCGAGCAGCTGCTTCTCGTGCCGCATCCCGGCGACCTGCTCCCACAGGTGGCGGGGCAGGATCCGACCGCCCAGATCCTTCAACAACTCGAGCTCGCGTCGCTGCACGGGCATCTGCCGCTCCAAGTAGCGCAGGTTGTGCTGCAACTGGAATCCGTTCGAGGTGAGCAGGTCGATACGACTGCTCTCCGGCGTCAGCACCGAAAGCGTGCCGAGCCCGAGCGGCGCCATCTTCCGTTCGAGCGCGTCGAGCAGCGCACCAGAGGTGTTGTCGCTGCGCGCGTCTTCGTCGACCCCGAAGAACACGATCCAGCCCTGCGCGTGGGCCGCCCGACCGACCGCGGCCGCCACCACGTGATCGTCGCGGACCGCGACCACCGCATGGTCTTCGCGGCATGAGGCGGTGACCTCTGCGAGCGAGTACACCGGCTGCTCCGACGTGGAGTGCGCCTCCCACCACAAGCGGACGACCGCATCGAGGTCGTCGTCGTGGAATTCGCGTATCGTGATCCGTCCCATGGCCACATGCTGGCAGAATAAGCGCCGCCACCGACACTCCTCCGGTCACAAAACGCACGAAAGATCGGCGGAAATTTCGCGGCGGAGAAAACGCCGTTGCTGCGCAGCTCTCAGCCGGACCCGCTAAGCTGGTCGTTGCGAGTCGGCCGAGCCGGCTCGTGCGTCGCTGATTCTCAGCAGGCGGCGGTCGAGACCTCGACCCGCCAGACCTCGGACTCTCTGCGGCGAACGGATGCGCAACCGCGCACTCGCCGACTTAGCCGCGACGCCGCGCGTTACGCCTGCCAGAGCCATGCGCTCGAGGTACGACGACGGCTCGCGCTTGTGCATGAAAGGTCCCCGTGACCGAACAGACCACCACCCCAACGCCTTCCTTCCTGGATCTCGGGGTTCCCGCACCCATTGCAGACGCCCTCGCCAAGAACGGCAAGGACGCACCCTTCCCGATCCAGCGCGACACGCTTCCCGACACGCTCGCCGGGCGCGACGTGCTCGGCCGCGGCCGCACCGGCTCGGGCAAGACGATCGCATTCGGCATCCCCCTGGTGGCGAACCTCGCCGAGGATGCGGCCAAGAAGCGCCGCCCGAGTCGCCCGCGCGCGATCGTGCTCGCCCCGACCCGCGAGCTCGTCACCCAGATCGCCGAGACGCTGAAGATGCTCGCCGACCCGATGGGCGTCAAGGTCACGACCATCTTCGGCGGCGTGCCGCAGCGCCGCCAGGAAGTCGCCCTCGAAGGCGGCATCGACATCGTCGTCGCCGCACCGGGTCGCCTCGACGACCTCATGAAGCAGCGTCTCGTCGATCTCAGCTCGGTTGAGATCACGGTGCTCGACGAGGCCGACCACATGGCCGACATGGGCTTCCTGCCCGTCGTCACGCGCATTCTGAACGCGACGCCGAAGCAGGGACAGCGTCTCCTCTTCAGCGCGACCCTCGACAACGGCGTGGACAACGTGGTGAAGAAGTACCTCCACGACCCGATCCGGCACTCCGTCGATTCCGCCGAGTCACCGGTTCCGCAGCTCACGCACCACGTCTTCGAGGTCGCGGGCAAGGATCAGAAGGATGCGCTCATCGAAGCGCTGGCGTCGGGCACCGCTCGCCGCATCTTCTTCACCCGGATGAAGCATCAGGCCAAGAAGCTCGCGAAGCAGCTCACCACCGCCGGCATCCCCGCGGTCGAACTGCAGGGAAACCTGTCGCAGAACGCGCGCGACCGCAACCTCGCCGAGTTCGTGAGCGGCGAAGCCCGGGTTCTCGTGGCGACCGACGTCGCAGCGCGCGGCGTGCACGTCGACGGCGTCGATCTCGTCGTGCACATCGACCCGCCCGTCGAGCACAAGGCGTACCTGCACCGCTCGGGTCGTACGGCCCGCGCAGGCAACGAGGGCGATGTCGTCACGCTGGTGCTGCCGGAGCAGCGCGGCGAGATGCGTCAGATCATGCGCGCGGCGAAGATTCGCGTCACTCCCCGCACCGTGAACCCGAATGCGGCCAACATCGATCCCGAGGTGCTCTCGCTCATCGGCGAGATCGCGCCCCGCGTCGACCCCCGCGAGACCGAGCGCAAGCGCGCAGCGGCGCAGACGGCTCAGCAGCGCGCCGCCGGTCACAACCCGGCCGGCGAAGGATCGAGCACGGGTGCGAACGCGAAGCGCAAGCGCTCGCGCGGCGGCCGCGGTCGCAGTGCAGGATCGGCGGGCGCCGCTCAGGGTCAGTCGGGCGACGGCCAGCAGCGCCGGTCTTCGGGCCAGGGCGCTGGCGGCCAGGGCGGCGGCGGTCAGCGCCGCGGTGGCCAGGCCAGCCAGGGTGGACAAGGCCAGCAGGGTGAGCGCGGGCAGTCGCGCGGCCAGGGCGCAGGCGCAGGATCCGACGGCGGGCGCCGCCGTTCGGGTCGCCGCGCGCAGAGCTCGGGTGGCACCGTCTACTCGACGAGCAGCACCAGCCGCTGAGCCCTCAGGCACCTGATGCGGCAATGCCGGGTTGAGCAGTCCATGTGACGCTCTGCCCGGCATTTCTGCTGTCTCCGAGAGGCGTCGGCCGGATCCGCTCCTGTTCGGTTGATGCGAAGGGACGAGCTGTTCGCCACCTCGGATTCGCGCGCTCTTCACGCGATCGACGCGTGAATCAGTGGCTTGATCGCTCGAATATCGTCGATACCACGCGTATACTCGTCTGATGGGCTTGTATCGTGATCTGGGGGGCAACCCCGGCGTTTTCCGCGTTCTCGGATCGCAGCTCATGGCGCGCTTTCCGTTCGGGATGCTGTCGATCATCGTGCTGCTCCATATTCAGCTCGCCTATGGCGATTACACATCGGCCGGCATCGTGCTCGCTTCGCAGAGCGTCGGCCAGGCGGTATCTGGTCCGCTGAGCAGCCGCCTCATGGGCAAGTTGGGCATGCGGCCTGTGCTGACCGTCACGTCGATCGCGTGCTCGGTGCTGCTCGTGGTGATCGCTATCGTGCATCTTCCGCTGCCGATCGTCACCGGCATCGCATTGCTGGTGGGACTCACCACGCCGCCGATCACCCCGGCGGTGCGCACCATGTATCCGAAGCTCGTACCCGGCAAGCAGCTGCAGGCCCTCTTCTCGCTCGACGCCGCGGCGCAAGAGATCATCTGGGTCATCGGCCCCGTCGTCGCCGTCTTCGTCACCTCGCAGTTCAGCACCGCGGCCGGTCTGTGCGTCGCCGCAGCCTTCATGCTGCTCGGGGGTGCGTGGTTCATCTCGAGCCCCGCGCTCGGGCAGGTGAAGCTGCTGCCGTCGAAGCGCAGCCTCGGCGCCGTGCTGCGCCACCCGACGGTTGTCATCGGCACCATCATCAGCTTCTTCTTCGTCGCGTCGTTCGCGGCCATCGAGGCGGGGATCGTCGCAGCCTTCGTCGGCCCCAACGGCGGCCACGGCAGCATCGAATCGGGCATCGTGCTCGCGGTCTTCGCCGGGGGCTCACTCGTCGGCGGTCTGCTCATCGGTCACCGCGAGATGCGTCCCTGGTCTCCGGCGCTCCGCATTCTGCTCGTGCTCGCGGGCACCGCCGCTTGCCTGTTCAGCCTGAACATCTGGTGGCTCTGCGCCGTGCTCTTCATCGGCGGGCTCGGCACTGCACCGACCTTCGCGGCGGTGTCGAACATCGTCAGCGCGACCGTTCGCTTCTCGGAGACCGCCGAAGCGTACGGCTGGATCGGCACCGGCACCCTTGTCGGCGTCGCCACGGGATCGGCATTCGCAGGCGTCGCGATCGACATCGCAGGCGCGCAGGGCGCGATCGCCGTATCGGCCGGTTTGCTCGCGGTGTGCGCGATCATCGCCGTCGCCACCCTGCGCTGGATGCCCGATCTCAAGGGTCGCTCGATCGAGCCCCCGCCCGAGACCGGAACGCTCGCCATCCCGCTCCCCTAACCTCGGGAGAGGCTCCGCGCGCGAGAGGCTCCGCGCGCGACTACGAAGCCGTCGACGCCGGCGCCTCGGGAGCCAGCTCCGTGAAGTCTAGCTTCCGGTTCAGGATGCGCTCAGCAGCGCGACGCCCGGAGTAGAGCGCGGCGGTGACGGTGGCGGGATCCTCCGTCCACGTGGCCTCGCCGGCCAGATGCAGCACGCCGGGCGAGCCCGCGGCACCGCCGATCGGGGTCGCGAGCACGTCGTGATCTTCGGTACGCGATCCAACGGTCATAAATGCGTACGAGCCGCGCGCGAACGGATCGTCGCGCCAACGCGAGATCCGCACGGTTTCGGGGTCTGTCACGGCGACCCCGTAGATCTCGCGGAGCGCAGCGAGCACGGAGGCGGTGATGTCGTCATCGCTCCACTCTCGCGTCGCCTCTGCGCTCGGCCCTGCGGCAAAGGTGAGCAGGGTCGGTACCCCGTGCAGCTCGGTGAGGTCGTACCAGGAATGCCACCACAGCGCCGCGGGTCCCTGTCGCCGGATGGCGTACACCCCCTCGTCCCAGAACCGCTCGGGAAACCGGAGTATCACCTTTTCGAAGTCGTTCATCTCAAAGCCGGCGAGCGCCGTCGCCACCGGCTCCGGCAGCAGCGGCTCGAACACGAAGTCGTCAGACTTGAGCACGCCCACGGGAACGGTCACCACGGCGCGATCGGCGGTGAACACGCCACCGTCCGTTGCGACGGTCACCCCATCGTTCGACCACGCGACACGATGCACCACCTGATTCAGCCGGATATCGAGTTCCTCGGCGAGGCCGCGGGCGAGCGCATCGTAGCCGCCCGGGAACACCACCTCGTCGCCGTCGACCTGATCGTCGTCGAGTCCGTGCGCGTCGAGGCGTTCGGCAGCGACGCCGTACTGCTCCTCGGAGCGGTGTCGCAGAAACTCGCGCACCCGTGCGGCCCGCTCGGCGTCCCACTCGAGGTCGGCGAGCGTGCGATCAATGGCGTCGGCGTACGAGGATCCCTCGGGTGCCGCCGCGACCTTCTCGGCGAGCTCGACGTCTGCACGGCGAACATCATCGGCGAACCGCGCTGCCGCATCGGCATCAAGGCGCGACCCGTCCGGCGCGTACGAGGCGATCGGCCGCCCGTCAGGCTGATAGCTGCCGACCGTGAACTCGATCGCGTGCATGTCGAAGGCTCGAGTGAGGCTGTACAGCGCATTGTCGTCGATCCCATGGATCCAGGAAGCGCCGATATCCGTGATCACGCCGTCTGCGTGCTCGCTGTAGGTGCGCCCGCCGACGCGGTCCCGCGCTTCGAGCACGACCACTCGGTGTCCGTTTCGGGCGAGAAATCTCGCCGTTGTCAGGCCTGATACTCCGGCTCCGACGACCACCGTATCGAATCGCTCCATCGTGACCTCCCGCGGCCCGCCCGGAGGCTCCGGTCGCCCCACCCCTGCGCGCCAATCTCAGCGTAGCCGAGAGCCGCTGCCGAGTGGGCGGGTTCGTCGACCGGGAGTGCTGCGGAAAGCGCGTCGAGCTTCGCGCACAGCTCCCGCTCCCGCTGCACGTGCACGGCGCGGCGTCGGAGCCACGGTGCGAGCAGACGAGTCACCGCCGGCATCATGATGAGGCACATGATCGGCGCCACGACGGTCACGACGATGGCGGATCGTGCGGGCAGCGACACGCCGCCCCACCACGGCAGCATCGTGATGACCCACGATGTCGCGACGTTGACCGGGTACATGCCGATCCAGATCGACAGGACCTTCTTCCACTGCAGCCGCTCACCCATGGTCTTATTCCACGCCATGCGCGTTACGGCGCTGTCACGAGCTTCGCGCAGCTTCGTGACAGCGCCGTAACGGTTTCCGCTCTACTCGTCGGGAACGAGGATCGGAGTCTCGCGGTTCAGGCTCTCGCGACGGAAGTACGGTTTCGCTGCCGGACGCAGCGACCAGATGCCCAGCAGCACGAACCCGAGCAGGATCGCCCCGACTCCGATCACGAACGCACCTCCGATGCCGAAGATGACGGTGTAGCTGTAGTCGACGCTGATCATGTCGATGCACGACTGCACGAACGCATAGGCCAGCATCAGCCCGCCTAGGATCGGCAGAATCCCGCGCATCCACAGGTTGCGCGCGCTGTCGCGAAGCGTGTCGCGGAAGTACCAGGCGCACGCGAAGGAGGTGATGGCGTAGTACAGCGCAACTGCAAGCCCCATCGAGGTGAGCGAGTCGGCGAGCATGTCTTCGGAGAGGATCGACATGCCGACGTAGTACACGATTGCAGCAGCGCCCATGACCGTGGTCGAGAACCACGGGGTCTTGAACTTGGGGTGCAGCTCGGCGAACTTCGCCGGCAGCGCACGGTACACCGCCATCGACAGGGTGCCGCGGGCGGTCGGCAGAATGGTCGTCTGAGTCGACGATGCGGCCGAAAGCATGACGCCGAGCAGCAAGAACCAGCCCCACGGCCCGAAGAGCGCACCGCCGAGCACGGTGAAGACGTCGTCGAGGTTGGTCTCGTTCGTGAGGCCGAAGCCGGTGTCGCCGAACCCGGCGAACATCATGACGGCGACCGAGATGCCGACGTAGAGCACGATGAGCACGACGATGGTCGAGATCGCGGCCCGACCCGGGGTCTTGCGCGGGTTCTTCGTCTCCTCGTTCAGCGCGAGGCAGGTGTCCCAGCCCCAGTAGATGAAGAGCGCGAGCAGCACCGCCTCCATGAACCCCGACCACGAAGTGAGCTCGCCCGGATTGAACCACTGCCAATCGAAGGCGACGGATCCGGCGTTGCTGCCGTCGAGCGAGTGCACCAGGGCGAGCACGCCGAAGAGCAGCATGGCGACGATCTGGATGGTCATGAGCACCATCTGCAGCTTCTCGCCGATCTGGACGCCGATGGTGCTGATGAAGGTCATGAGCGCCATGAAGACGACCGACGTCGCCACGACGATGACGCGGTTGTCGGCGAACTCCTCGTTGCCGAGCAGCAGCCAGAAATACTGCCCGGTGATCTCGCCGACGTTGGCCAGCACCATGACCGCGGAGACCGCGACGGCCCAGCCGCCGATCCAACCGGTGATCGGCCCGAACGCCTTGGCGCCCCAGACGAACGTCGTACCGCAGTCGGGCATCTCGCGATTGAGCTCCTGGTACGCGAACGCGGCGAAGACCATGGGAATGCAGGCCACGACGAACACCAGCGGCGCCTGCGCACCGACTGCGAGAATCACGTATCCGAGGGTCGCAGCCAGCGAGTAGAGCGGCGCGGTCGAAGCGAGACCGATGATCGTCGAACCGACGACACCGAGCGCGTTCTGGTTCAAGCCTTTGCCGACGTGGATGTGCCCGGTGTCGGTGGCATTGCTGAGCGTGTGTTTCGCCAAGGCGAATCCTCCTCTATGAGGTCGGGGGTGCGACAGCGATCATCCTATAGGTGGGGAGCAGGTCGCAGAGCCGTCGATCCGGATCGCAACACCCACGACCGACACAACGGATTCCGCAGCTGGTCCGCCGTTCGACCTCCGAAATCATCGGCCGATACCCGGGACATTCGCATGAATCGATCCCCCGAGGCGGTAGTGCTGCGCACTGCCCGTGTGGGAGACTGGGCGTGCACAACACCGACGATCACTAAGGAGTGAGTCACCTATGAGCACGTTCGCCGTCATCAATCCGGCTACGGGCGAGACAGTCGCCGAGTACCCCGACGCGACTACCGAGGAGATCGAAGCCTCGCTCGCGTCGGCGCAGGAGACGTACCAGAACTGGTCGCGCAAGACCACCGTCGCCGAGCGCGCGGCCCTTGCCAATCGCGCAGCGGAGCTGTTCGAGGAGCGCAAGGACGAGCTCGGCGCGATCATCAACCGCGAAATGGGCAAGCCCCTCGATCAGTCGATCGGCGAGGCAGAGTTCTCGGGCGCCATCAGCGCCGCGTTCGCCGCCAACGCCGAGAAGTGGCTCGCCGACGAGCAGCTCGAGGTCGAAGACGGCCTGAAGAGCTTCTTCCGTTTCCAGGGCACGGGCGTGATCCTCGGCATCATGCCGTGGAACTACCCCTACTACCAGGTCGCCCGCTTCGCGGTGCCGAACCTCATTCTCGGCAATACCGTCATTCTGAAGCACGCTGCGCAGTGCCCGGAGTCGGCACTCGCGCTCGAGCAGCTCTTCCTCGACGCCGGGTTCCCCAAGGGCGCCTACGTCAATGTCTTCGCGACGCACGACCAGATCGAAGACATCATCGCCGATGACCGCATTCAGGGCGTCTCGCTGACCGGCTCGGAGCGCGCGGGCGCGATCGTGGCCGAGCAGGCCGGGCGCGCGCTGAAGAAGTGCGTGCTCGAGTTGGGCGGCTCCGACGTCTTCCTGGTGCTCGACACCGACGATCTCGACCACGCGGTCGAGCACGCCGTGGGCGGGCGCATGGAGAACACCGGCCAGGCCTGCAACGGCTCCAAGCGCATCGTCGTCATCGATTCGCTCTTCGACGAGTTCGCAGAGAAGTACAAGGCCGCGATCGCCGGCCAGTCCTACGAGGCGGGCGACTTCGGCCCGCTCTCATCGGCGGGCGCGACGAAGACGCTCACCTCTCAGGTGCAGGGCGCGATCGAGCAGGGTGCAGAGGTGCTCGTCGGCGACAACACGCCCGATGGCAACCTGTACACCCCGTCGATCCTCACCAACATCACGCCGACGATGGACGTGTACAGCCAGGAGCTGTTCGGCCCGGTCGCGCAGCTGTACAAGGTGTCGAGCGACCAGGAGGCGATCGATCTCGCCAACTCCTCGCCGTACGGCCTCGGTTCCGTCATCATCTGCGATGATCTTGAGCGCGCCGAGCAGGTGGGCAACCAGCTCGACGTTGGCATGGTCTTCATCGGCGGCGCCGGCCTCGAGGGTGCGGATGTGCCCTTCGGTGGCGTGAAGAAGTCGGGTTACGGTCGCGAGCTCGGCAAGGTGGGTATGCTCGAGTTCGCGAATAAGAAGCTCTTCCGCTTCGCCGCGAAGTAAGTCGTACGTTCGAACTGAGGCCCCGGGATCCTGAGGCGGGTTCTAACGGTGGTCGCAACACCCCGAGTTTCGGGAGGTTGCGACCACCGTGTCGTTTTCGGAGGAATCTGCGTCGTTAAAGGCGCGGT
>NZ_JBFBML010000024.1:0-21277 GCF_040687075.1 Leucobacter sp. NPDC077196 | reverse complement strand
GGCCCAAGGCGGGTAATGCTGCGGGCCAGTACCCTCTTCCCGGAACCGAGTACCAACTAGGTGGACGAGGAGTACCTTAAACGACTACTCGCCAGTTGATCGAGATCATTCATGTTGCTAACTCCTTCTCACCTTGGGTACTGGCGATAAGGTGCGACGAGGAGAACAGAAGACGCAAGTGACGTTCGGAGGGTACCGTTCGTCAGGCGTAGCAGTGACCCCGACACTATGGAATATCCGGCTTACCGCTAATCACTTCCAAGATGGAAGTGTCCTCTTTCAAACTGCCTCGCTACGGGCCCCAAGACCAACGATTTCGGCCCCCAAAGTCACAGAAGTATCACGCCGACGCGCGATCCGATATTCGTGAGGCGAGACTTGCATAACTGTACGAAAAAGCTTCGAGGCATGCGAACTACTTCTCCATCCGACAAGATGAATGCAATGCTCGACTGTGCTGTCTGTCTCCTGCAGCAACCTTGCCAACATCTCAACCCGGATCAATTGCAATCGGGTTCTTGGCGGATAGCCCCAGGCTCGAGTGCACAGTGTAGAGAGATGACCCGGCGAGAGATTAACTCGCCTGGCCAGCTCTCTAAGTGTCCACTCAAATTCGGGCCTCTCACGCAGGAGCGTTTCGACCTTTAGTACCTCAGGTCTGATCGGCGTCGGGCGCGTCGCACGGAGCCTTTGGTCGGACCCGGCGGGCGGAAATGCCTCCGGTCCACCAATACTGCGTGAAATTGCGTTTGCAAGGGTGAACCAGTGTGCCTGCATCTGGTTTGAATGTATGACAAAATCACTCGTTCTGCTCAGCGCAACCATTCCGTCGAGAATCGGTGCCAGTTTCTTAAGGCGTTTGCCAAGCCGCACGATAATTCGCATGTCACCGTATAAACGTTCAGCAAAGACGTGCGCCTCTGCGCGGTGAGAGAGTCGGCCGCGATACTGCCAATAGACTAGATCAAGCGCATATTCTGGGTCTAAGTAGATGCATGTAATTGAGGCTTGGGGCACTGGGACCACATGGAATACCGTCTCTGCGGGGAGAACTGTAATGTCACCGGTGTGCGCAAGGGTTTCATAGTTGTCAACCAACACGCGTAAGCTACCGCTTCGGACCGCAACAATCTTGATTTCACGGTATGCGGTTCTCTCGGTTGCTGATTTCAGGACATGATGCCGGGCCATGAGTGGAACTCTCGTTTCCACCAGTAAAACGTCCTTGCTCCGAGGTGAACTCTTCACCTGTGTCGGCCACGGCGATAGTGTGGGCATCGCACCAGATGATTAGGGATAGGAAATTCCTAACCGCCCGACGCCTACCGCTATTGGTCCTCTCCTATGTTATTTCTATGCATTGAACATGCAGACTGTATTGCGGTAATAACACTTTTGAGTAACCTTGACTAGCGTCCGGTTTCATGTTGCAAGTGCTCTTCTCGCTCTGCTGAGGCGTGATCTGCTGCGGCATCAAAAGGTGTCATATCGGTTTCCTGGCGTACCGATCCGACTTCGATTTCCTTGCCTTTGAAGAATCCTGGGTTTATGAGGGAGTAGATCACCATTAGGATGATGCCGCCGCCGATAATGGCGACGCCGGCGACGAAGACGACTCCGACGCCGCCATCGGTAGAGCCGTCGGGGAGGGTGGTGCTGAAGAGCATGTTCCCGGACCCGAAGTCGGGGTCGGTGGCGGAGTCGTACAGCGTCTTGACGAACATGACGACGAGCGCGATCCCGCCCAGCAGCGGGAGGAAGAAGCGCCGGAAGAAGTTCCCAAGGCTGGCGAACCAGGTGCCGCGGAAGTACCAGAACGCTGCCAGGCCGGTGATGCCGTAGTAGAAGCAGACCATGATGCCCATCGCGGTGATCGTGTCCCAGAGGGCGTCCTCGGACACGAGGCGCATGAGCACGTAGAAGGCGACCGAGGCGACCGCCGCCCACACCGTCGCGGCACCCGGTGTCTGGTACTTGGAGAGCTTGCCGAAGGTTTTCGGCACAGCCCCGTAATGCGACATCGCTTGCAAGGTCCGGGAAGGGGACACGAGCGTCGCCTGGAGCGCCGAGGCTGAGCTCGCGAAGACGGCGAGCGACATCACCAGGGCGAACGGTCCCATTACCTCGGGGGCGAGGGCGGCGAACAGCGCTTCTTGGATGTCCGGGTTTCCGGCCCCGAGTCCCGTCGTGCCGATGCCGGCATAGCTGAGCAGCACGATCGTGACGGTGAGGTAGGTGATCACGATCATGGCGATGGTGAGCAGTGCGGCCCGTCCGGGGGTGCGGCGGGGATCTTTGGTCTCCTCGTTCATCGTGAGGATGACGTCCCAGCCCCAGAACATGAAGATCGACAGCGAGAGGCCGGCCATGAGTACGCTGAAGCTGAACCCGTCGGATCCGAGGAGCGCGGGGTTGAACCATTCCAGGCTCACCGGGGTGTAGTCGTAGGCTTCGCCATTCGCGATCTTGACGACCGCTGCGATCACGAACCAGGCCAGGGCGATGGCCTGCAGGCCGACGAGCGCGTATTGGACGCGCTTGGTCTCCTCGACGCCTCGATACGAGATGTACGCGGCGATCCCCGTTAGGATCGCGACGACCGGGATGTTGACCCAGAGATTGTCCGTGAGGTCGGCGATGTCGGGGCTCCCGAACATCTGCGACAGCGCGATGAACAGGAAGTCGACGGCGACCGCGGCGAGGTTCGACAGCACCAGCGCGGTCGACGCGACGAGCCCCCACCCGCCGAGCCAGCCGATCCAGGGGCCGAACGCGCGCGATGACCATGTGAATGTGGAGCCCGAGTCCGGCATCGAGGTGTTCAGCTCCCGGTAGCCCATGAGCACGAACAGCATCGGGATGCATCCGACCAAAAGGATGAACGGGGTCTGCAGCCCGGCCACCGAGATCGTCGGCCCGTTCCCGGAGGTCATGGTGTATGCCGGGGCGATGCTCGCGATTCCGATGATCGCCCCGGCGAAGGCGCCGATCTTCCCTTTCTGAAGACCTTTGAGTGTCAGGCTCTTGGTGGTCGCGGCGGGCTCGCGCTGTGCGGTGGTCACTGTGCTGCGCGGTCCGCCTCGAGGATGCGGGCGGCGGTGTCCTGCCCGATGCGGACGGCGCCGTCGACGTGCTGGTAGCCGAAGCCCTGGATGTCGGAGCTGGCGAAGAAGATCGGGCCGACGGGCTGGTTCTGGGTCGCGCCCCAGCGGCTCAGGCCGCCGAGATCGTAGCTGGTGCCGTATGCGCCCCGGGTCCACTCCTCGGCGCCGAAATCGGAGAGGTAGAACGCGAGCGGGTTGCGCGCCTCGTCGCCGAGGTACTCGGCGAGGGAGTTCAGGATCGTCTCCCGGCGCTCTTTCTCGGGCAGCGCCCAGACCTTCTCCGCGTCGCGCTCCACGATGAATCCGACGAGGGTGCCGCGCTCGTCGCCGTGATTCGTGTTGTCGTAGATGTCCTGGACGACGTTGTAGTAGCCGAAGCCGGTGCCGGAGAGGCCCTGCTCGCGCCAGAACGGGCGGTCATAGGAGGCGTGGACCTTGATGACGAGCCCCATCGAGTGGTGCTGGTGCGCGACTTGCTGGGTGCGGGGGAGGGCCGGTACGTACTGGATGCGGGAGTACAGGTTCGGCGGTACCGCGAGGATCGCGTGGCGGGCACTCACGCGGATGTGGTCGGTGATCGCGATGACCGTGGCGGGGGCGCCTTCGCCGCTGTCCTCCCAGTGAAGCTCGCGCACCGGGTTGTCGAGGAAGACATTGTCGGGGCCGAGTTCTTCGGCGATGCGGATGGAGACGCTCTGCATGCCGCCGACGACGCGCTTGTCGAGGAGGATGTCTTCGTCCACGAGGTTCTCGAACGACCCGGCCGAGGCGCCGAAGAAGATGGCCTGCAGCAGGGAGAACGAGTGCTTGGGCTTGGTGAGCATCGCCCCTGAGATGAAGTTGCCGATGATGAGGCGCGCCTCGGCGTCGTCGCTCTGGGTGCGCAGCCAGGCGTCGAAGGTGATCTCGTCGTACTCGGCGGCGCGGGGGTGCTCCCACGGGGCGGCCGGGTCGACTTCGAGGGAGAGTCGGGTGAGTTCTGCGCGGAGCTTGAGCATTTCCTCGAGGGTCTCCGGCTTCACGGGGAAGTCGCCGGTGAAACGGTGGCGGTTGCCCTCCTTGTCGATGAACACCGAATCGCCGTCGCGGTGGCGCTGGAAGAGCTCGAGTCCGAGTTCCGCCGCGAGATCCTGGATCGCGGTCTGCTCGGGTGCGATCCACTGGCCGCCGATCTCGAGGAAGGTGCCGTCGATCGTGTCCGACCAGGTGCGGCCGCCGACGCGGTCGCGCGCTTCGAGCACGGCGACCGTCTTCCCGGCCTGGCTCAGGCGCCGCGCCGCGGTGAGGCCCGCGGGACCGGCGCCGATGATGACGACGTCGCGAGTGATTTCCTGCATGGTGTTTCTCCTTCTCAAGGGGTTCTCATGGATATGGCGAACTGTGCTCCCGGCGCGTGCGCGGTGCGCCGCGGCAGGAGCCCCGGACCGCCTGTGTGGTTAGTGGTCGAGCGTGCGGTAGTGAGCGGCGAGGCTGAACCGGCCGGGGTCGTAGAGTTCGCTGGCGCCTGCGTGGATGAGGTCAGCGGCGATGCGGCCGAGGACGGGCGCGAACTTGAAGCCCCGTCCCGACAGCCCGGACACGACGACGCGGCTGCCGTCGGGCGAGGCGTCGATGATCGGGGTGAGATCGGCCGTGTAGCTGTCCGGGTGGATGCTGTGGCGCACCGGCTCCGGGTGCAGGCCCGGGAAGTACCAGGTCGCCAACTCGGAGGTCTGCGCGAGCTCTGCCCGGGTGTGCTCACGCTGCAGCTGCGCGACGTCGTCGACGAGCGGCCAGTCCGGGAACGCGGCGCGGCTGATCTTCACGGCGTAGCCTTCGAGGCTCGGGGCGCCGAACAGGTGGGTGGTTCCGCGGTCCCGCACGAAGACGGGGAACCGTTCGGGAAGGAACTGGTCGACGCGTTTCGGCATGAACCACGTGAGCGGCACACTCTTCACCTTCGTGAACGTCTTCAGCTCAGGGAGGACCTGCTGGCTCCAGGGGCCGGCGGCGATGACGACCTTCTCGGCGAGAATGTCGCCGCGGGTGGTGCTCACGAGGTGCCGCCCGTGCTGCTCGTCGATGCCGAGCACCCGAGTGCCGTCCCAGATCTCGGCGCCTCCGCGCTCGGCGAGTGATGCCGCGGTGAGAATGGCGCGCTCGGGGCGCAGGCCGCCGCCGCCGAGATCGAGGATCGCCTCGTCGCCGTCGTCGAAGTCGTGCTGCGGGAACCTGCTGAGCAGCTCGCGCCCCGCCAGATGTTCGTAGGGGAGGGCGAATCGCTCGGCGGCCTCGAGGGTTCCAGCGATCTTCGGGGAAGCACCGGGGGCGATCGTGAGCGCGCCGACCTGCAGGTAGATGCTCTGCCCCGATTCCCGCTCGAGTTCTCGCCACAGCTGCTGCGACCGGACGAGCAACGGAGTATAGTGCTCGCCCTCGTAAGCTGCGGTGCGGAACAGGCGGGACTCCCCGGCGTACGCGCCGTACGCGTGCGCGACGCCGTACTGCTCGATGCCGATGATGCGTCCCGGCACCAGCTTCGACAGCTGCCACGCGGCCATGGCGCCTACGGTGCCCATTCCGATGACGGCGACGGACGCCTGCTCAGCGCTGGACATCGATCCTCCTCGTGCGGCACGGCACCGTGCAGCCGTTGCGAAAGTAGCTGGTGACCTCAGTGTTCCAGGTCGATGCAGGGAATCGAAGAGCCCCGCGATACCAGTTCCCGCATGATTCATGCGCTATCAGTCTGAATGAAAGCGGCTCTTTTGCATTCCGGGCACGTTATCGAGGGTTAGCATCGCAATATCGAATACGGCACCTCGCGGTGAGGCCGCGGGCAGGAAAGGGCAACGATGCACGACACTTCTCTCCGGTTGCGGTACCTCAGCGAGCCCGAGCTCATCGACGTCGGCGCCACGGACATGGTGCGCTGCATCGACACGATGTGCGAGGTCTTCTCACTGCTCGCGACTGGCGACTACCGCATGGGCGGCCCGAATCACAGCTCGCACGGGATCAAAGTCGACTTCCCGCTCGAGCCGGCGTTCCCTGGCATGCCGCGCCACACGTCGGACCGCCGCTTCATGGCGATGCCGGCGTACATCGGCGGGAAGTATCGTGCGACCGGCCTCAAGTGGTACGGCTCGAACATCGAGAACACCGAGAAGGATCTGCCCCGGTCCATCCACCTCGTGGTCTTGAACGACACCGAGACAGGCGCTCCGATCGCCGTGATGCCGGGAAACCTGATCAGCGCCTATCGCACTGGTGCGGTCGTCGGAGCCGGCGCCCGCCACCTCGCCCGGCCGGACGCCGACTCGGTCGCGGTGATCGGCCCCGGGCTCATCAACCAGGTCGCGTTCCGGGCGATCCTCGAGGCACGGCCCGCCATCGCCCGCGTCCGGATCGCGGCGCGCTCGCTCACGAGCCGGAACGCGCAGCGCTTCGAGCAGCTCGTCCGCTCCGAGTTCCCCCAGATCCAAGCGGTGGAGATCGTCGATTCGATCCGGTCGGCGGTCGCCGACGCCGACATCGTCACCGTCGCCGCGACCGGTCTGTCCGGCACCGCGAACTACCCGGTCATCGACCCGGAGTGGCTGCGCCCGGGAGCGTATGTCGCGGCGACCTCGAACATCCAGGTCGATGCCGGGTTCCTGAGTGCTGGAGCTCGCAACGTCGTCGACCACACTCCGCTCTATGAAGCCTACGTCGCGAACTTCAGCCGTCCGTACCACGAGCAGCTCGGGGCACTCGGCGTCAAATACCAGGACATGCTCCTGGAGGGGCGCCTGACCGCCGCCGACATCGCCGAGTTCGGGGACATCGTCGACGGCCGAGCACCCGGCTACGATCCGGCGCGGCCGTCATTCTTCTCCATCGGCGGGATCCCGGCCGAAGACGTCGCCTGGGCGACCGAACTCCTCTGGGAGGCGCAGCGCCGCGACATCGGCACGGTGCTGCCGATCTGGGATCAGCCCGCCCTCGGCTAGAGGCGGGTGCGGTCGAGCCCGGCGCTCCTGACCGCGGCACGCGGATCGAGAAACCGTCGGGCTCGACCGGCCGAGACGCTAGACCGCGTCTCGGGCCGCATCGCTCGGCACAGCGATCACCGGTACCACCGAAATACGGATGTTCTTCATCGCATCGGTATGAACGAACATGCGCGCGAGGATTCATGCTGTTCGACCCGTCGACTAGCGTCTCGCCCGCTCGCCAGCCCACTTGCTGGTTCGCCGATGTCAACCACGGAGGCTTCGAGGACCAGGTGACCCGTCAACTCCGGCGCCTCTTCGAACGCTGCGTGCGCGGTCTCGCCTTTCGGGTGCCCAAAGGTCGTCTTCGGCACGTCATGTACCCGCGGGGCCCTGAACACGGTCTCTGAACGCACGTCAAATGAAGCGACTCGGAATGCCGCTCATGCTGCGCGTACGGCACGCCCGGCCCCATCGGCTCAGAGATCCGAGCCCTGCCCGAGGTTACTTCTTGTGAGTGCAGCCTGGGCATGGGGATGGGGCATGCGAAGTGGCGGAGTGTATCCCCCGAATCGCTCCGGTGGTGCACTCCGCCACGCGGCGTACTATTTCGTGGCCCCAGGGACGCGGACGAGCTTCTTGTTGGCAAACTCGTTGATGCCGTAATGCGCGAGCTCGCGGCCGACGCCCGAGGCCTTGACCCCGCCGAACGGGAGATCCGGGGCTGTCTTGCTCGTGCTGTTGATCCAGACCATGCCCGTCTCGATCCGGTCGGCGACCCGTTGCGCCCGTTCCAGGTCGCCCGAGAAGACCGTGCCGCCCAGACCGAACGGGGAGTCGTTGGCGATCCGCACCGCCTCCTCCTCGGACGCGGCGCGGTGCACGACCGCGGCCGGTCCGAACAGCTCCTCCGCGTAGGCGCGCATGTCTTTCGTCACGCCCGACAGCACGGTCGCCGGATAGTAGGCGCCCGGTGCGTCAGGGGCCTCCCCGCCCAGGTGGACTTTCGCGCCGCGGTCGATGGCTTCGTCGACCAGCTCGACGAGATCCCGGCGGGCGGCGGTGGAGGAGAGCGGGCCGAGCTTCGTCTCGTCCGACGACGGATCGCCTGTGGCGTACGCGCGGCTCTGCTCGATGAACTTCTCGAGGAACGCGTCGTACACCGCGTCCAGGACGATGAAGCGCTTGGACGCGGTGCAGGCCTGGCCGCCGTTGGCGAAGCGACCGACCGCGGCCGCGGCGGCTGCCGCGTCGAGGTCGGCGTCGTCGAGCACGATGAACGGGTCGGAGCCGCCGAGCTCCAGCACGTACTTCTTCATATGCCGCCCGGCGACCTCGCCGACCGCGGAGCCCGCCCGCTCGGACCCGGTGAGGGAGACGCCCTGCACACGCGGATCGGCGATCATCTCGGCGATCTGATCGTTGTTGGCGAACACGTTCGCGTAGACGCCATCGGGCAGCCCCGCCTCGCGGAACACCCGCTCGATAGCGAGGGCGGACTGCGGGCAGTTGCGTGCGTGCTTGAGCAGGATCGTGTTGCCCAGGATCAGGTTCGGGGCCGCGAACCGCGCCACCTGGTAATAGGGGTAGTTCCACGGCATGATACCGACAAGGACGCCCACCGGCTCGGTCTTCACGACGGCGGTGCCGGGGCCGGAGATGTCGAGCACCTCGTCCGCGAGGAACTGCTCGGCGCGGTCCGCATAGTAGTCGTAGATGTTCGCGACGAGGTCGACCTCGCCACGCGCCTGGACGATGGGCTTGCCCATCTCGAGCGTGATGAGCGCAGCCAGCTCTTCCCGCTGTTCGCGGTGGAGCGCGGCGATGCGCTTGACCAGGGCGACCCGCTCTTGCAACCCGCGATCCCGCCACTGCGGATAGGCTCCCGCGGCGCGATCGAGCGCGTCCCGGGCCTCTTCGTCGGTGAGCTCGGGGAACTCGGCCACCTGCTCGCCGGTTGCTGGATTCACGGTCGTGTAGACACCCATGTGCGACGACGCTCCTTCATTGTTCGGTGTGTGATCGCGGAACTCCGCGCGCACCAGTGCACACGGATCCTCGACAATCACTGTCGCTCACTATTCATGTCGCGTCCAATACCAAATCCGCCCCCGCTCATGCACTGGCATCAATAATGCTCTCTCGCGCCCAGTGGGACCCTCAGTGAGTATTTATGACGAAATCGTCATTGAATGAGAGCTATTGGGTATTTGTGTGTTATTGGATTTCGCAGCAAGCTGGGACATGACATACACCAGGACTGAGTGTGCCTGGACGCGATCTGAGAGAGGTGGGGCTTGGTGGAAACGCTCACAGTCGAGCACAACGGCGATCGCACGATCGTGCGATTGGACCGGCCTCAGACACTGAACTCGATCGACCAGGCCATGGTGGATGATCTCCACGAGGTCTGCGACCAGCTCGAACGCGAACCGCGCATCCTCATCCTGACGGGGGCCCGCACCGACAAGGGCGGCATCTTCGCCTCCGGCGCGGACATCTCCCAGCTGCGCGACCGGCGCCGTCATGACGCCCTGCGCGGGATCAACTCGAGCATCTTCGCGCGGATCGCTGCCCTGCCGATGCCGGTGATCGCCGCGATCGACGGCTATGCCCTCGGCGGCGGCGCCGAGCTCGCCTACGCCGCCGACTTCCGGATCGCGACGACGCGGGTGAAGATCGGCAACCCCGAACCCAACCTCGGCATCATCGCCGCCGCGGGGGCATGCTGGCGACTCGTCGAGCTCGTGGGCGAGCCCGTCGCGAATGAGATCCTGCTCGCCGGCCGCGTCCTCACCGCAGACGAGGCGCTCTCGATCCGGCTGGTCGGCGAAGTCTGCGAGCCGGACGAGCTCCTGGACCGGGCGAACGCGCTCGCGGACCGTATCGGCGGTTTCGACCCGCTGGCGATCCAGGTGACCAAGCAGGTGATCCACGCGCCGCGGGCGGCGCACCCGGTCATCGACAACCTTGCGCAGGCGCTGCTCTTCGAATCCCCGGAGAAGACCCGGCGCATGGATGATTTTCTGCTGAAGCGCAACGCGCGGAAAGGACGCTGAACCCATGGCATTGCCGAATCACATCGCCGTCGTCGGAGGCGGACGGATGGGGGCGGGCATCGCGCTCAGCTTCGCCGTCGGCGGATCGCAGGTCACCGTGCTCGAACGCGATGCCGCGTCGGTGGACGCCGCCCGGGCACGGCTCGATGACATCGCGCAGAAAGCGGTCGCGAAGGATCCAGCGGCCCCCGCCCTTGACGTGATCCTAGGACGCCTCGTCGTGTCCGAGGACTACGGGCTCCTGGGAGAAGCAGACCTCGTGATCGAGGCGGTCCCCGAGGACTTCGAACTCAAAGTGAACACCCTCCGCGCGATCGAGGAGCGCGTCACCGAGACCACCGCGATCGCGACGAACACGTCGTCGCTGTCGGTCACGAAGCTCGCCGCAGAGCTCTCCCACCCGTCCCGCTTCCTCGGGCTGCACTTCTTCAACCCGGTTCCCGCCTCCACGCTGATCGAGGTCGTCGTCGGCGAGCAGACCGGCGTCGGCCTCGTCGCCGCAGCGCGCGAGTGGACCGAGGGGCTGCGGAAGACCCCCGTCGTCGTGCATGACGCACCCGGCTTCGCGAGCTCCCGGCTCGGCGTCGCCCTCGCACTCGAAGCGATGCGGATGCTCGAAGAGGGCGTCGCATCCGCCGAGGACATCGATGCGGCGATGGTGCTCGGGTACCGGCACGCCACCGGCCCGCTCAAAACCACCGACCTCGTCGGCCTGGACGTGCGGCTCGGCATCGCGGAGTACCTCGCCTCCACGCTCGGCGAGCGCTTCGCACCCCCGCAGATCCTGCGCGACAAGGTCGCTGCCGGAGAGCTCGGGCGCAAAAGCGGCGCAGGCTTCTTCGACTACAGCTGAACACTCGGGTCACACACCGCACCCCAACGGCTGGCCCGAACCCCACACACGATCCCAGGAGGATGCAGATGCCCCAGACCAACGCCCTGTGGAGCGCCCAGGCGCACATGCCGACCGTGCTCTCGAACCCGCAGACCGTCATCGTCGAAGGCGACGGCGCCTACATCACCACTGCGGACGGGGACCGCCTCCTCGACGCCGCCGGCGGCCTCTGGTACGCCAACGTCGGCCACGGCCGGGACGAGATCGCACAGGCCGCCGCCGAGCAGATCCGCACCCTCGAGACCTGGCACATCTTCGGCCGGTACGTGAACCAGCCGGCACTCGATCTTGCGAACAAGATCGCGACGCTCGCCCCATTCGACGACGCCAAGGTCATCTTCACCAGCGGCGGATCCGACTCCGTCGATCTGGCGCTCAAACTCGCACGCCGTCACCAGCAGCTCCAGGGACAGCCGGAGAAGCTCACCGTCGTATCCAGACAGGACGGCTACCACGGCCTCCACGCCTACGGCACCAGCGTCGCAGGCCTCTCCTTCAACCGCGACGGCTTCGGCCCCGGCACCCTCATCCCGGAGACGCTGCTCGTCGATCAGTGGGACATCGACGCCGCCGAGCGCACCATCCGCGAACACGGCGGAGAGAAAATCGCCGCGTTCATCGCCGAACCCGTCATGGGCGTCGGCGGTCTCGTCCCGCCCCCGGCCGGCTACTTCGAGCGGATCAAGGAACTCGCGAAAGAGTTCGGTTTCCTCATCATCGCCGACGAAGTCGTCACCGCCTTCGGCCGTCTCGGCACCTGGACGGCGTCCGAACGCTTCAACCTCGAACCCGACATGATCACCTTCGCGAAAGGCATCACCTCCGGCTACCTGCCCCTGGGCGGCGTCATCGTCGCCCCCAGGGTATCCAGCCAGTTCTACGCAGGCGACGACGCACCCATCTTCCACCAGGGCCTCACCTACTCCGGCCACGCGACCGTCGCGGCCGTCGGACTCAAGAACCTCGAGATCATCGAGCGAGAGAATCTCCTCGGCCGCGTCCGCGAGCTCGAGCCGGTCCTCGCCGAGGAACTCGAACAGCTCCGCGATCACCCCGGCGTGAAAGACGTACGGCACATCGGACTCATGGGCGGCGTCGACCTCGCCGACGGCATCTCCGGGCTCGACGTCGTCGCCGTCCTCGAAGGCCGCGGCGTGCACCTGCGGAACCTCCCGAACAACATCCTCCAGATCTCCCCGCCCTTCATCGTCACCGCCGACGAGATCCGCACCATCGTGCGCGGCATCCGCGACGCCCTCGACACCGTACAGAGCGGATAAGGCAGGCGGCGACCCTGCGGGGAAGACAGCCGGCACGACCCGATGTCCTCCCGCGCCGGGAGGCTCCACCACTGAATAAGGAACACGCATGAACACATGGAAGAAGCGGGCCCCGAAGACGCTGCTCGCCCTCACCGGGATCGCGGGACTCGTACTCGCAGCGACCGGCTGCAGCTCAGGCAGCTCAGACGGCTCCGGCGGCAAGATCACCTTCGTCGGCTACGGCAACGAAACGCAGGAATACCAGCTCGAAGCGTTCGGTGAGCCCTTCGCCGAAGACACCGGCACCCAGGTCGTCAGCGACTCACCGATCGACCTGGCCAAGCTCAAGGCGATGGTCGACTCCGGGAACAATAGCATGCCGCTACTGCGGCGAAGGCTTTTCTATTGTCTGGCTAAGCTGGACTGTGTATTTCCCGCCCAGAGGGCAGTCTTGTTGCCGGACTGTGCTGGCCAGTGATGCCGGGTACTGGGGAATCGCTCCGGTCAGGGCTCACTGGGCGAGAGATTCCATACGTGCTGTAGGCGAAGAAATATTCGCTAAACTCGTCCCTATATGCGTTCCCGGCCTTAATGATGCTTCGGAAGGCCTCTAAAGGTGCGAACCGGGCTTGGCTGGGAGCACCATGTAACGCTCGTGACCGCGGACCGCTTGTGCATATCTAACAGCAACTGGGTGCTAGCCCATAAACAAGTGCTGTCAGAGGACTTCGTCGGCGAGTGCCAGCACCGTGGCGAGTGCGGGGTTCCGCGAATCGGCGCGCCAGGCCATGCGCAGGAGCACCTCGTCGAATGGGTCTGCGACCGGGAGGAAGGAGAACCCGTCGGTGTGGGTGTTCTCTGCGACCGATGAGATCGTGAGATGAATGCCGACCTCGGCTGCGACGAGTGACAGCGCCGTCCAGGTGTCGGGGGCGACCTGCGCGATGAGGGGGTCGAAGCCGGCGGCGTGGCTGAGTCGGAGCAGCCGGTCTGTAAGTACTGATCCGGGCTGCGGGGGGAGCGTCACGAAGTAGTCGGCGGAGAGCTGATCCATGTGGACCGAGTCAGCGCCGGCCAAGGTGTGGGTCTTCGGGACGGCGACGACGAGTTGCTCGTTGATCAGAGTGCGGGTTCTGATGCCGGCTGGGACGTAGTCCCAGCGGCCAATGGAGATATCCGCCTCATCGTTCAGGAGTCGGTTGATGGCGGGCTGGGCGAAGTTCTGGCTGGAGAGCTCGAGGGATAGGTCTGGATGTTTGAGACGCGCAGCGCGGGAGAGCTGGCCGACGAGAATCTGTGTGGAGGCGCCAGCGAAGGCGATACCGACATGCCCGAGTTCGCCGCTCTGAGCGGCGCGCACATCGTGCGCGGCATGCTTGAGTTCGTTGAGAATGCGGCGGGCCGGGCCGAGCAGAGCCTCCCCGGCCGCAGTGACCTCCACGGAGCGCGTCGTGCGGTGGAACAGCTCCGCGCCCAGTTCCTTCTCCAGTGCCTTTATGGTGCGGCTTACCGGAGGCTGCGCCAAATGGAGGCGTTCGGCCGCTCGCCCGAAGTGCAGTTCTTCCGCGACGGCGACGAATGCTCTGAGGTCCTGAATTTCCACTCGCCAATGATAGCACGAGGATCATATATCGTGTCGTATTTGCTTCATTTCAGGTCTCAGTGCGACGAACGATTGGAGAGAGACATATGTGCTGAAGGTATCAATAACATGAAAATAGGTATTTGACGTGCACTAATCGCGCCTGACAAGGTGAAAACATCGAAAACGGTTCAACGGAAGAACGGTCCCGAGGTAGACGGTGGAAGATCACAACAGACTTGAAGAACTACTCGCGCGTTCGGGGCAGGGGCCGTTGAGTGGCACAATCATCGCCGACTTTGGCCGAGTGTTGGCAGGGCCCTACTGCACGATGCTGCTGGCCGACATGGGGGCGACAGTCATCAAGGTCGAGAGTCCGATCGGGGACGAGACCCGTGCTTGGATGCCGCCGGAGCATGAGGGCAAGTCGACTTACTACCTCTCGATCAACCGGAACAAGCTGTCGATCGAACTGGACTTCAGCGACCCCGGGGATCTCGCGACCGCACGCGAGCTCGCAGCTCGCGCGGACGTCGTAATCGAGAACTTCAAGCCCGGCGGTCTCGAGAAGTTCGGGCTGGACTATCAGAGCGTGGCGGCTCAGAACCCGGACGTGATTTTCACCTCGATCACCGGGTTCGGTACCGCGGGCGGGGCGAGCCTTCCTGGATACGACCTGCTCGTCCAGGCTGCCTCCGGGCTCATGAGTCTCACCGGGGCGCCGGAGACCGAGCCGTTCCGTGCCGGCGTCGCGGTCGTCGATGTGTTCACGGGTATGCACGCCTGCATCGGTATCCTCGCCGCCCTCAACCACCGGCGAGTGACCGGTGAAGGGCAGCGGGTGGAGGTCAATCTGATGAGCTCGGCACTGTCGGGCCTGGTGAACCAGACCGGCGCTTACGCCATCGCAGGCGTCGTTCCGACCCGCATGGGCAACGAGCATCCGAGCATCTACCCTTACGAGCCGATCGCCACCGGAGACGGGGAGATCGTGCTCGCGATCGGCAACGACAGGCAGTTCCGGGTGCTCTGCCGGGAGCTCGGCACGCCGGAACTCGTCGAGGATCCGCGCTTCGCGTTCGCGCCCGACCGCAGCCGCAACCGACTCGATCTGCGTCCGCTACTCGAAGCCGCGCTCTCGCATGCGACCGCCACGGAGTGGTTCGAACGGCTCACCGCAGCGGGGATCCCGTGCGCGCCGATCCAGGACGTCGCAGCCGGTGTCCAGTTCGCCGAGCGCATCGGCCTGGATCCGATCGTTCAAGCCGGATCCGGGGATGACTCTCTGTCCGGGATCCGCAACCCCATCACCTTCTCACAGACCCCGGCGACCTACGACAAGGCGCCCCCCGAGCTAGGCGCAGATACCGAGCTGGTGCGGCGCTGGCTCGCGGGCTCCTCGCCGCTCGCATCGATCTCAGCAAAGGAAGCAACAGCATGAGTGCACTCAACAGGTCAGGCGTCAACGTGGATTTCTACGGCGTCGAGGACTACCTCGGCGAGGAGGATCGCGCGCTCGTCGCGAAGGTGCGAGCTTTCGTCGATTCTGAGGTCACCCCGATCATCAACGAGTACTGGGAACAGGCGGACTTCCCGTACCAGATCCTCCCAAAGCTCGGGGAGCTTGGCATCATCGGCACCGCGATCGAAGGGTACGGCTGCCCAGGCCTGACCCGGTTGCAGGCGGGACTGGTCGCCATGGAGCTATCCCGCGGTGACGGGAGCATCAACACGTTCAACGCCGTGCACTCCGGCCTCGCGATGGGGACGATCAACCTACTCGGCAGCGACGAACAGAAGCAGCGCTGGCTGACCCAGATGGCGAAGCTCGAGAAGCTCGGCGCGTTCGCGCTGACGGAACCCGATCACGGTTCCGACTCCGTGGCTCTTGAATCCAGCGCCCGCCTCGACGGCGACCACTACGTTCTCAATGGCTCGAAGCGGTGGATCGGCCTCGGCCACGTCGCAGATCTCGTCATCATCTGGGCGCGCGACACCGCCGACGACAAGGTCAAGGCGTTCATCCTGGAGAAGAACGAGGACGGCAGTTACCCGTCCGGATACCACGCGGAAGCCATCCAAGGGAAAATCGCCAAGCGCGCGATCCAGCAGGCGCAAATCACCTTCGAAGACCTTCGGATCCCCGCCGAGAACAAACTCGAAAAGTCTCAGTCGTTCCGCGATGTCGGGGCGGTGCTCAACCGCACCCGCAGCACCGTCGCCTGGGAATCGTTGGGACACGCGACCGCCGCCTACGAGGCGGCAGTGCAGTACGCGTCCGAGCGCGTCCAGTTCGGCAGCCCGATCTCACACTACCAACTCGTCCAGAACAAGCTCGCCAACATGCTCGCTGACCTTACAGCGATGCAGCTGGTCTGCTTCCGTGCCGGCGCCCTGCAGAACGAAGGCCGCCTAAGCAACGAGCAGGCCTCGCTCGCGAAAATGTTCACTGGCGATAAAGCGCGGCAGCTATGCCGCGATTCCCGCGACCTGCTCGGCGGCAACGGCTTGCTGCTCGAGAACCACGTCGCCCGCCATCTCACGGACATGGAAGTCGTCCACACCTACGAGGGCACCGATTTCATCCAGTCCCTGATCGTGGGCCGCGAGATCACTGGGGTCTCCGCGTTCAAGCGGTAAGGACGGAGCGAGATGAGCGAGTACATCGTCATAGGCGCAGGCCTCGCCGGCGCCGCCACCGCGTGGCGTCTCGCCCAACGCGGGCAAGACGTGACCCTGCTGGAGCGGACGGCACCAGCCAACCCGTACGGCAGCTCGCACGGCTCGGCGCGGATCTTCCGCTACGCCTACCCGAGCGAGCTCTACACCGGGCTCGTTATCCGTTCCAAGCCGCTGTGGGACGAACTCGAACGGGAGAACGGTGCACGTCTGATCGAACCCACCGGCGCCCTCGACCACGGCTCGGTGAACGACCCCGTCGGCCTCGCCCGTGTCCTCGACGCGCTGGGTATCGAGCATGAGCTACTGCCAGAGGCGGAGGCAGGGTCGCGCTGGCCGCAGTACCGCTTCGACGGCGAGGTGCTCTATCACCCCGGCGCTGGAGTGCTTGATGCCCGCAACACGGTCGAGGCCCTCGTTCGCCTGGCCGCCGCGACCGGGCGGGTCAGACTGCTCACGAACTGGACCGTCAGCTCTATCGAGCGGCGCACTGGCCGCGGCTTCCGCGTCGAATCCACGGTCGGCGACGTCGTCGAAGGCGAGAAAGTGGTCGTCGCGGCCGGCCCGTGGCTTCCAACCCTTCTGGACTCGCTCGCCCTGCCTGCCGGGTTCATCCACTCACTGCCGTCTTTCGAAGTGCGTGAGGAGCAGGCGTTCCACTTCCCCTACCGCGACGCCGACGCTTCCGGCGCACCCTACCCGGCTTGGCCGACGTTCATGCACGAGAACAAGACGGTCGACATCTACGGTCTGCCAGGCGGCCGCGACGCCGGATACCACGGCCTCAAAATCGCGCACTTCAACGGCGGACCCGTAATCCCGAGCATCCTCGACCGCACCGGCCAGATCCGGCCGGAGGCCAGGCAACGAGCTCGCGACTACGTCAAGGAATGGGTGCCCGGTGTCGAACCGGAGTCCTACGCCGAGGCGACATGCATGTTCACCAGCACGCCCAGCAGCGACTTCCTGATCGACGAGGCCGAAGGCATCGTCGTCCTGTCCGCCTGCTCCGGCCGCGGAGCGAAGTTCGCTCCGCTGCTCGGCGAGCTCGCCGCCGACCTCGCTACCGGCGCCGGGACCGTCCCTGACGAGTTCCGTGCCGGGCACCACTCCAGGCGCGCCGCAGCCTGACCCCGCCTTCATCACAGAAAGACCACGGTTCACCCCATGACCTCGACGTTCATCTACGACGCCGTCCGCACCCCTTTCGGCCGCGCCGCCGGCGCGCTCTCCGGGATCCGCCCCGACGACCTCGCCGCGGTCGTCATGAAAGCGGCCGTCCAGCGCACCGGCGTCGATCCCGCACGCATTGAAGACGTGATCTTCGGCGACGCGAACCAGGCCGGTGAGGACAACCGCAACGTCGCCCGTTTCGGCGCGCTCCTCGCGGGCTTCCCCTCCTCGGTCACCGGCGTCACCGTCAACCGGCTCTGCGCATCGTCCGTGGAGGCCGTGATCCAGGGGTCCCGGGCGATCGAGTCCGGGGATGCAGAGCTGATCCTCGCCGGCGGCGTGGAGTCCATGTCCCGTGCGCCCTTCGTCGTCGAGAAGTCCCCGAAGCCCTGGCCGGCGGTCGGCAACCAGACGCTCTGGAACACCTCCATCGGGTGGCGCATGGTGAACCGGGCCCTGCCCAAGCAATGGACCATCTCCAACGGCGAGTCCGCGGAGAAGATCGCCCAGGAGTGGGGGATCACCCGTGAAGCACAGGACGCGTTCTCGGTCCGCTCGCACGAGCTCGCCGCGAAAGCGTGGGCGGAGGGCCGCTACGACGCCGAGATCGTCCAGGTGCCCAGCGCTGAGATGGCCCGCGATGAGGGCATCCGCGACGGCAGCACCGTTGAGAAGCTCGCCGGTCTCAAAGCACTGTTCGCCGCCGACGGTACCGTGACGGCCGGGAACTCATCCTCGATCAACGACGGTGCTTCCGCGGTGCTGCTGGGCCGGGAGAATGCCATCGACGCCGAACCGCTCGCACGGATCACCGGACGCGCCGCCCACGGCGTCGACCCGGACATCTTCCCGATCGCCCCGATCGAGGCCGCGAACAAGGCGCTGGCGCGCGCGGGGCGGACCTGGGCGGACGTTGACCTCGTCGAGCTGAACGAAGCCTTCGCCTCACAGTCGCTGGCCTGCCTCAAAGGCTGGCGTGACCTCGACCCGGAGAAGCTCAACATCCACGGCGGAGCCATCGCCATCGGCCACCCCCTCGGCGCCTCAGGCGGCCGGATCATCGGTCACGCCGCCCACGAGCTCAAGCGCCGCGGCGGAGGAGTCGCAGTCGCCGCGATCTGCATCGGCGTCGGCCAAGGGCTCGCCGTCGTTCTTGAGCGGTAACGACAGCGGGTCGGAGGTGAGGATCGCAAAGACCGATCTTCTAACTCGTCGAAAGCCAGTGAGTATTGGGCGATGATTCGTGGTACCCGCGAGGTTTCGCGAACCAGATAAGTGTTATCGATGCACCAGCAGTTGCATTCAAAGCACGATTTCCTTCTGGCTCGCCGCCTATCGTCTCAAGAAGCTTCAAAGCATCGTTAGTTCTCAAAGGATCAGTTCGACTCATAGAGATTGCGGGATCATTGCAGGTTTCTGCGGGTGACCTCGTTGTGATCCCCCCCAGGCCATCACTTCGAAGGAATTACGAAGATTCCCGTTGAAGCCGTGATAGCAGCATTCCGCGTCGGCTTTGTCGTCGATCAAGTGCGGTGGGCACTTCCTGAGATTCATGAGGATCGCGCCGCGATTGCCTCGCTTCTGTTAGGGGCGTCTTCGGAACCTCGTGTTCGCCCAATATCTGAGGTCGAACAGAATGGACTAGCTGCATCCTTCACGCAACTCGAAGAAGCCTCAACGAAGTCGATGAGTATCGGCAAAGTGCTTGTGGCGGCTACAGAACTATTCTGGAAGCTCGAAGCGCTATCTGGTCTGATGAAGAGACGACGTCCCCGCGATGTTTGGAAACAACCAATTGGTTGCTGTGGAGTTAGGCCTGAAGTGCGCACTGCATTGGCCCTTCTGCGAAAAACTTATAGAGATGCTCCAGGAACCCTTGAGTTGGCACGCGTCGTATCACTATCGGACTCAGCGTTTCGTCGAGCGGTCACCAACGCAACGGGGGTTCCTCCCAGCGAATACCTGCGTCAGGTCCGACTGCAAGAATTTACGAGACTTGTGTGCCAGACCAACCTGCCGTTAGCGGAAGCAGCTCGTCGGGTCGGGTGGTCCTCAAGTTCGCACGCTCGAGCCTCCTTTTCGAAGGCGTACGGACTGTCACCACGTGGACTGCGAGAAACACTTCTCACCGACAATGCGATGCCAGAGGCAGTTCTGCAGAATTACCTCGGCGTTACAAGTTGTTTCGGAGGGGCAGCAACCACTCTTGATCTTGCCTTTCCGAGCGCAGGTGAATTCTTCAGATGACAACTGCCGCCCTCGCTCCCAGAAAGTGCGGATTGGATTGCCCTGGTGCCATACCCGCACCTGACTGATGTGACTGTTTCAATGCGAGTAATGAGCGCAGGCGATGGGTATCGCTATCTGCTCAACACAGTCGTCGTTGGCGACGGGGAACGTGACTTTACCGAGCCCCTCACCCGCTACTATCTCGAAGTGGGGACGCCGCCGGGGTTCTGGATGGGGTCCGGCATCGTTGGCTTCGGGACGGGGGCGCTACAGGCTGGCGGGGAAGTTGCCGAAACCCAGTTGCAGCTTCTGCTCGGACACAGCTGCGACCCCGTCTCTGGGGAACCTCTCGGGCGGAGACACACAGTATTCGCCCCTGTCGAAAAACGTATTGCTCATCGAATACGTCGGCTGCCCCTGAGTATCTCCCTCGATGAGCGGGCGGAGCAGGTCACGATGATCGAAGTCGAGGAACGCGCCAAGAAGGCGTCACGCCCCGTCGCCGGTTTCGATCACACTTTCTCAGTGCCGAAGTCGGTCTCCGCACTCTGGGCTGTTGCGGACGGGGGCACCCAGGCGCTGATTGTCGAAGCACATCACGCGGCAGTCTCGGAGGTGCTGGATCTGTTCGAGCGCGACGTCGCGATGACCCGCGTTGGCACGGACGCCGGTGACGGGTCAGTGGCGCAGGTCGAGGTACGCGGCGTTGTGGCCGCCGCCTACGACCACTACGACTCTCGCTCCTCGGATCCTCAACTGCATACCCATGTGGTGATCGCGAACCGGGTACAGGGCGCGCACGATGGGAAATGGCGCACGCTGGACGGGCGTCCGATCCACCGTGCCGTGGTCGCACTCTCGGAGCACTATAACGCGGTCCTTGCCGATCACCTCAGCCGCGACCTCGGCGTCAGCTGGGGGAGACGCGATCGCGGCCCGAGACGGAATCCGGGGTTCGAGATCGACGGCGTGCCCGACGAACTGCTGACGGAGTTCTCCTCCCGCTCCCGCGACATCGAAGAGACCGCCGACGGCCTGATCGCGGAATACATGGAGCAGCATCGACGTTGACGTAGACATTCTTGATTTCGGCGAGGATTGTGTTCTCGCAAGCCAATCGCATGCTTAGTGTGAAGCTCGAGGTGCCGACGTGAGAGCAAACCACAGCAACCTCGACGATGTCATCAAATCGTCCAGGTCGGAGGAACCGAATGTGGGGGGTCTGATGCACGTTTAGGTGACAGTTTGACCTGACCTACAGTTTGGTTTCCAGTCCCGGTCGCTAGCTTCAGGCGGATGTTAACTGCTTTGAGAGGGCGAGATCGAAGTCCGTGGGCGTTT
>NZ_JBFBML010000023.1:0-27357 GCF_040687075.1 Leucobacter sp. NPDC077196 | reverse complement strand
CGCCCACGCAAAACGCTCGGCTGGAAAACTCCAGCCGAGCGTCTGCTAGAACTTGTCTAGTTCAATCGGTGTTGCGACCACCCCTTGAATCCGCCGAGCCCGGCGGGCCCCGACTCGTCGAGTGCGAGCAGCGAGGTGTCGACGAGCCGTTCGAGCGCGGCGTCGCTCATGCCGAGAAACGCTCGCCGCTTCGGGGCGCCCGCAAGCACTCGGTGGTTGGCCGCCTGTTGCATCCACCCGATGTCTTCGGCAGCGACCACGTGCACGGTGCCGCGCATCGGCCACGACCGCACAATACGGCGCTCGGCGAACGCCGCCTCGACGTCAGCGACGGTGGCGCCGGGCGCCCGCGAGCCTAGCGCCCAGCGGGCGGATCGCCAGTCCTGTCCCTGCAGCGCGAGCATGCGGTGCGCGACGCCGGCGATGCGTTGGGCGCAGGTCGATGCTTCGAGCGTGCGCGGCCAACTCGTGTCGCTCAAACCGAGTGCGAACATGCGCAAGCGGAGCACATCTTCGAGGGAGAGGAACTCGCTCATGCGCTCAGTGTAGGGCGCAGCGCCGACACGCAGACCAGCGCGGTGCAAGGGGCAGCCTCGCTACCCTGGAATCACCCCGTGCGACGCCTCGCCGCCCGGAGCGACTGAGCGGAGCATCCATGGCGAAGACCATCATCATCACCGGCGCGAGCGACGGCATCGGGGCGGCCGCCGCGCGTCAGTTGCACCGCGATGGACATACGGTGGTGCTCGTCGGACGCTCACCTGAAAAAACACGGGCAATCGCAGCTGAGCTGGGCGCCCCGTACTTCCTCGCCGATTTCGCCGATCTCTCGCAGGTGCGTGCGCTCGCCGCAGCGCTGCTCGACGAGTACCGCAGCATCGATGTGCTCGCGAACAACGCCGGGGGCATCATGGGCGATCGTGCGCTCACGGTCGATGGATACGAGAAGACGTTTCAGGTCAATCACCTCGCCCCGTTTCTGCTCACGTCCCTGCTGATGCCGGCGCTCACCGCCGGAGGTGCGACCGTCATTCAAACGGCGAGCCTCGCCGCGCGCGCCTTCAGTCGTTTCGACATCACCGATCTGCAGAACGCACAGCAATATGCGCCCCAGCGTGCGTACGGCAACGGCAAGCTCGCCAATATTCTGTACACCTCGGAACTGCAGCGCCGGTACGGCGACCAGGGCATCTTCGCCGTCGCATTCCATCCGGGCGTGGTGGCGAGCAGCTTCGCGAGCGACACGACGCACCTCATGCGGCTCATCTACCACAGCCCGCTGAAGCGACTGTTCACGATCAGTGCGGAGAAGGGCGCCGATCAGCTCGTGTGGCTCGCCGAAGGCCAGCCAGGTTCCACGTTCGAGCCCGGGGCGTACTACGAGTCTCGGGCGATCGCAGCAAAGGTGAGCCCTGAGGTGCATGACCCTGAACTCGCGCGCGAGTTGTGGGAGCAGTCCGCAGCGCTCGTGTAGGGCAGCCCGGGCGCCGCGAACCGACTAGAACCGCGCTCGTGCGTACTGCGGCGGTACGAGCGCGTCTGCCGACGGAGCGCGCAGCTCATGCGCCCATGAGATCGGCAAGTGCGGGTTGGTGAGCAGTGGGCGCCCGAGCGAGATGATGTCGGCCTGCCCGGTGGCGAGAATTCCCTCCGCCTGCTCCGCGCTCGTGATGAGCCCGACCGCGCTGATGGGAAGGGCGCCGGTCTTCCGCAGCTGCGCTGCGAGCGGCACCTGGTACGACGGGCCCACCGGAATCGGAGCGCCCGGCGTATTGCCGGCCGTCGAGGTGTCGACGAGATCGGCCCCGTCCTCCGCGAGCCAGGTCGTCACGCGGGCCGCTTCGGCCGCGTCGAATCCGCCGTCGAGCCACTCGGTCGCCGAGACGCGCACCACGATCGGCAGCTGCGGGTGGGCCGCGCGAATGGCGCGCACGATTTCTCGGAGCAACAGCGCTCGCGCGGCGAGATCGCCGCCGTACGCATCGGTGCGCTCGTTGGAGAAGGGTGAGAGGAACTCGTGGATGAGGTAGCCGTGTGCGGCGTGAATCTCGACGACATCGAACCCGGCGGCCACCGCGCGGCTCGCCGCGTCGACGAACGACTGCACCAGCTCGGCGATCTCGGCCGTTTCGAGCGCGCGAGGCTCCGCAAAGTCACCAAAGCTGAGCGCCGATGGCGCAACGGTCTCCCATCCGCCGTCTGCGACCGGAACCGAACCATCGGCGAATCCCGGGAGCGAAGGATACGTCGATCCCTTGCGGCCGGCGTGCGCCAACTGGATGCCGATCTTCGCGCCGTGCGCGTGAACCGCGTCGACGATGCGCTTGAGCGGCGGAAGCTGCGTGTCGGCCCAGATACCGGGGCAGCGGGGGCTGATACGACCCTCGGGCGCCACAGCCGTCGCCTCCATGAAGACGAGGCCGGCGCCGCCGCGCGCGAACCCGCCGAGGTGCTGCAGGTGCCAGTCACCGACGTTGCCGTCCTCCGTCTCGACCGAGTACTGGCACATCGGCGCCACCCAGAGTCGATTGCGGATCTCGAGATCGCGGAGTGTGAACGAGCGGAAGAGGAGTGGATCTGCCATAGCCAGTGAGCCTACTCCCGGCATGCGACATTCACGATGCGGGGAAGAAGAACAGTGAGTGGTACGTTGCACCTTTCGACACCATCGATGGAGGCGCCCCCGACGTGACCGTGCTGATCCGCATTCTGAAGTTCACGCGATCGCTCGCGCCCTATTACGCCGGCATCATGATCGCGGCGGCGGTCGTCACGGCGGCCGGTCTCGCGGTCCCGTTCATCACGGGCCGGGCGACCGACGTCATCTCTGGTGCGCTGGGCAACGCGGCGAGCGGCGGCGGCGCAGCACCCGACGTGGTTTCGGCGGCGATCGGCTCGGTGATCCTGCTCGCCGCGGCGCTGCTCGCCGTCAGCCTGATCGAGGCAGGGGTGGGCAATCTCGGAGGATACTGGGGCGACGTGATGAGCGCGAAGATGCGCACCATTCTCTCGACTCGCTACTTCGAACAGCTGCTCGCGCTGCCGCAGCGCTATTACGACAACGAACTCACGGGCACCATCGTGGCGCGCCTCAATCGGTCGATCTCAGAGGTCACGAACTTCATGAAGTCGTTCTCGAACATGTTCGTCACCATGATGCTGACCACCATCGCGGTGCTCGCGATCAGCGCCTGGTACTACTGGCCGCTCGCCGTGCTCCTCGCGATCGCCTACCCGGTGTACCTGTGGCTCACCGCGTTGACGAGTCGGAAGTGGCAGCGACTCGAGGGCGACAAGAACGGGCACGTCGATGTCGCCTCCGGCCGTTTCGCCGAGGTTGTCGGGCAGATGCGCGTCGTCAAGTCCTTCGTGACCGAGCGGCGCGAACTCAGCGCCTTCAGCGAGCGTTTCCGGTCGACCGAGGCACTCACCGACGAGCAGTCCAAGCACTGGCATCGCATGGATGCGCTGCGCCAGGGCGTGCTTCACGTCATCTTCTTCGGGCTCTACACGATCATCTTCGTGCGCACGGTGCTCGGCTTCTTCTCCCTCGGCGAGATGGTGATGCTGGTGCAGCTGATGTCGATGGCGCGGCAGCCGGTCACGAGTCTGAGCTGGGTGGTCGATACCGCGCAGCGCGCGATCGCGGGGTCGAAGTCGTACTTCGAGGTGATGGATCTCGATCCAGCGAGCATCGACGGTGGGGGATCGCGCCCGGTTGCTCTGGAGCAGGGCAACGAGCCCGGGGCGCGCGGCGAGAGCACTGCTGATCCTGAATCGGTATCCGATTCCACACCCGAACCTGCGGTCGCGTTCCGCGGGGTGCACTTCGGCTACGACGACGACGCGAACGTGCTCTCCGACATCTCGTTCGAGGTCGCACCGGGGGAGCGCGTCGCATTCGTGGGCGAATCGGGTGGAGGCAAGACGACGCTCACCAACCTGCTCATGGGGCTCTACGGCGTGAGATCGGGCACGATCGCGGTCGCCGGCTCGGGATCGGCCCTCGACTCGCTGCGTCGCGAGATCGGCGTGGTGTTTCAGGAGCCGGCGCTGTTCTCGGGCACGATCGCCGAGAACATCGCGTACGGCCGGCCGGAGGCGACTCGTGAGGAGATCGAAGCAGTGGCTCGGCGCGCAGCCGTCGACGTATTCGTGCAGAAATTCGCGCAGGGCTACGACACGCTGATCGGCGAACGCGGCATGAAGCTTTCGGGAGGTCAGAAGCAGCGCATCGCCGTGGCGCGGGCCATGCTGAAAGATGCGCCGATTCTGGTGCTCGACGAGGCGACCTCGGCGCTCGACACCAAATCGGAGCGGTTGGTGCAGGCCGGGCTCGAAGACCTGATGGTCGGGCGCACGACCCTCATCATCGCGCACCGGCTGTCGACGATCGCCGAGGTCGATCGCATCATCACCCTGCGCAACGGGCGCATCGATGAGATCGGCTCGCCCGCCGAGCTCGCCGCATCGGGTGGAATCTACGCCGAACTGCTCGCGCTGCAGGCCTCTCCGGCGAAATCGGATCGCAAACGACTCCGCGAGCTCGACGTCGTGGGATAGTGCCGACACCGGGCCGGACTCGCCCGGCCGCGGCCAATGTCCGAGGTCTATGACAGTCTTGTGGTGTGTCGCCGCCCGCCCGGAGACCGCCCGGAGACCGCTTGTGAGTTCGTGAAGGAGGCCCTCGTGCACGAGATCATGTGCCCGCACTGCCAGAAGGCGTTCACCGTCGATGAGGCGGGGTACGCCGACATCGTGAAGCAGGTGCGCGACAGCGAGTTCGAAGCGCAGTTGCACGAACGCCTGGCGCTCGCAGAGCAAGACAAGCGGCAGGCCGTGCAGTTGGCGGAGGCGGCGGCTGCAAGTCGAATGCAGCAGGCCGAAGCAGCGAAGGAAGCGGAGATCCAGCAGCTTCAGGCGCGGGTCGAAGCGAGTGCCACGGCGCAGAAACTCGCGGTGGCCGAGGCGCTCGGCGCGGTCGAGAAGGACCGCGATGCTTTGGCGAACGAGCTGGCTCAGTCGAAGCGCGAGCAGCAGGCGGCGATCGAGCTCGCCGAGGCCAAGCTCGCCGCAGAGGCGCAGCAGCGGGCGGCCGCGCAGGAATCGGAGTTGCAGGAGCTGCGTGCCACACTCGCTTCGCTGGAGCTGGCGCAGAAGCTCGAGATCTCGGAGGCCGTGGGGGCTGTCGCGCGAGAGCGGGATGAACTCAAGAACGGTCTGGAGCGCGCGGCGCTTGAGAAGCAGCTCGCGGAACGCTCGCTCAAGGAGTACCACGAGCTGCAGCTCAGGGATCGCGACGGGGAGATCGAGCGGCTGAAGGACTTCAAGGCGCGGCTCTCGACCAAGATGGTGGGGGAGACCCTCGAGCAGCACTGCGAGGTGACGTTCAACCAGATCAGGGCCACCGCATTTCCCAACGCGTACTTCGAGAAGGACAACGACGCGCGTACCGGCAGTAAGGGTGATTACATCTTCAAAGATCTCGATATCAGCGGTATCGAGATCGTGTCGATCATGTTCGAGATGAAGAATGAGTCGGACGGCACCGCGACGAAGCATCGCAATGAGGACTTCTTGAAGGAGCTCGACAAGGACCGCCGCGAAAAGGGATGCGAGTACGCGGTGCTCGTGTCGCTGCTCGAGCCCGAGAGCGAGCTCTACAACGGAGGCATCGTCGACGTCTCGCACCGGTATCCGAAGATGTACGTCATCAGGCCGCAGTTCTTCATTCCGCTGATCACGCTACTGCGCAATGCGGCGCTCAACTCCCTCAAATACAAGGCGGAGCTCGAGCAGGTGAAGTCGCAGAACATCGACATCACGCACTTCGAGAGCGAACTCGACAGCTTCAAGGACGCGTTCGGGCGCAATTACGACCTCGCATCGCGACAGTTCCAAGAGGCGATCAAGCGCATCGATACCTCGATCACCGAGATGCAGAAGGTCAAAGACAACCTGCTGAAATCCGAGAACAACCTGCGGCTCGCCAATGACAAGGCGCAGGGAGTCACCATCAAGAAGCTGACGCGGGGAAATCCGACGATGCAAACGAAGTTCGCTGAGCTGGAACGCGGCGACGCGGCCACGGGCGCAGAGGCCGGCCGGAGCGCGCATACATGAACCTGGGAATGATTCTCAACACGAGGCACTTCGCGGAATCCGACGAGGCATACGCCGCGTTCGAAGAGTGGGCGTGGGAGCAGCGTGCCCTGCGCCTGTACCCGGCGCAGGAGGAAGCGGTGCTCGGCATCGCCCTCGGCAGCAACGTCATCCTCGCGACGCCAACGGGAACGGGAAAGTCGCTCGTCGCCATCGGCGCGCACTTCATCGCGCTCGCCGAAGGGCGGCGCACGGTCTACACGGCGCCGATCAAGGCGCTCGTGAGCGAGAAGTTCTTCGACCTCGTCGACGTCTTCGGCGCCGACCGCGTCGGCATGGTCACCGGCGATACGTCGATCAATCCCGATGCGCCGATCCTGTGTTGCACCGCTGAGATCCTCGCGAACCTCGCCATTCGCGATCGCACTGCGGGAGACGTGACGCAGGTGGTGATGGATGAGTTCCACTTCTACGCCGAGCCCGACCGCGGATGGGCGTGGCAGGTGCCGTTGCTCCTCATGAACGACGCCCAGTTCTTGCTCATGTCGGCGACCCTGGGAGACGTATCCGAGCTGGCCGATGATCTCTCGCGTCGCACGGAGCGAGACACGGCGCTCGTCACAGGTGTGGAGCGCCCCGTGCCGCTCACCTTCTCCTACGAAGTGGCGCCGGCGCACGAGGTCGTCGAGCACCTGATCGAGGAGCGTCAGACGCCCGCCTACCTGGTGCACTTCAACCAATCCCACGCCGTCGAGCAGGCGCAGGCGCTCTCGAGCATCCGCATCGTCGACCGCGCCGGACGCGACGAGATCGCTGCCGCGATCGGCGACTTCCGCTTCTCAACGGGCTTCGGCACCACGCTCTCGCGTTTGGTGCGTTCGGGAATCGGCGTGCATCACGCCGGGATGCTGCCGCGCTATCGCCGATTGGTGGAGCAACTCGCGCAGCGCGGCCTGCTCCGCGTGATCTGCGGCACCGACACGCTCGGGGTCGGCATCAACGTGCCGATCCGCACGGTGGTCATCACGGCACTCACGAAGTTCGACGGCGAGAAGATGCGCCGGCTCTCGGCTCGCGAGTTCCATCAGATCGCCGGCCGCGCGGGCAGAGCCGGGTTCGACACCGAGGGCGACGTCGTCGCGCTCGCGCCGGAGCACGAGGTCGAGAACGCGAAGTCCGCAGCAAAGGCGGCTGCGAAGGCGAGCGGTGGCAAGAAATCCAAGCCGGCGAAGAAGAAGTCGCCTCCGCAAGGATTCGTCGCGTGGAGCGAGAACACCCTCGAGAAGCTGGTCGGATCGCAGCCCGAGCCGTTGGTCAGTCGCATGCGCGTCACGCACTCGATGGTGCTCGGCGTGATCGGTCGAGGCGAAGCTCGCGAAGGCGACGCGCTCGAGACCATGCGCACCCTCGTCTTCGACAGTCACGAGCCGCGAGCCGCGCAATACGCCCACGCACGAACGGCGATCGGGATCTTCCGCACGCTTCGGCGGGGCGGCATCGTCGAGGTGCACGTCGATGGGCGGGGTCAGCGACTTCTGCGGCTCACCGTTGAGCTGCAGTCGAACTTCGCGCTGAACCAGCCGCTCTCACCGTTCGCGCTGGCCGCGATCGAACTGCTCGATCCCGACTCCGAGACCTATGCGCTCGACGTGATCTCGATCATCGAGGCGACGCTCGAAGACCCGCGAGCGATCGTGCGCGCTCAGGAGCACAAGGCCCGTGGAGAGGCCGTCGCGGTGATGAAGGCCGAGGGCATCGAGTACGACGAGCGCATGGAGCTGCTTGAAGCGGTGACCCACCCACAACCGCTCAAAGAACTGCTCGACGAAGCGTTCATCGAGTACGTCGCCGAGGTGCCGTGGGCCCGGGACTTCGCGCTGCGGCCGAAGTCTGTAGTGCGCGACATGATCGAGCGGGCGTTCGGATTCCGCGACCTGGTGTCCTTCTACCAGCTCGGGCGATCGGAAGGCGGCGTGCTCCGGTATCTCAGCGATGCCTACCGCGCTATCGAGCGCACGGTGCCCGAGCGCGCGAAGAATCCCGAGCTGGAAGAACTCATCGACTGGCTGGGCGAACTCGTGCGTCAGGTCGACTCCAGCCTCATCGACGAGTGGGCGGAACTCTCGAACCCCGACCCCGAGGCGCACCGCAAGGCGCGGGCACTGCTCGGACTCGATGCCGATGGAGCGGATGCGGCTGTCGCGCTCGCACCCCCGACGCGGTCGGTGCTCACCAATCAGCGCGCCTTTCTCGTCATGCTGCGCAACGCGCTGTTCCGCCGCGTGCAGGCCGCCTCATTCGAGCGTTACGGCGAGCTGGCCGAACTCGATGCAGCTCGCGGTTTCGGCGAGCAGAAATGGCGCGATGCTCTCGCCGAGTATTTCGACGAGTACGACGACATCCGCGTCGATGCCGACGCTCGCGCCGCTGCTCTGCTCGAACTCGACCAGAGCAGCGCGCCCGAGGGTTTCTGGCGATTCCGCCAGGTGCTGCTCGATCCGAACGGCGACCACGACTGGGCGATCGAGGGGTCGGTCGACCTCGCCGAATCCGAAGCGGAGGGCGAACCCATCGTGCGCGTCGAGCGCGTGGGGCCGTTCGCCGGGTGAACGACGAAGCGGGGTCGGTGCGCACTGCACCGGCCCCGCTTCGTGATCCTCACCGAGCGCTCGATTACGGCCCGTCGTCGCCGGCCGCGTCTGCTGTCGCGTCACTCGAGGCATCCGCCTGCACGGCGGCGCCCGAGCCGTTCGCGCCGGTCGATGCCTCGTTCGACGAGCCCGTCACCTCCGCGATTTCGGCATCGGTGAGTACGCGCCACGGCGACTCCTGGGGCTGTACGAGCGCCGCATCGGGGCTGTCTCCGAGCGAGTACCACTTGGCCTCGAAGCCGTCACCGTCGAAGATGACGCGCTCGCCGCGCCGGTACTCCTTCGCTGAGTCCCAGTCGGGGTACGCGTCGGCTGGCAGCTTCGGACGTTCGATCGGCTTCTCGCCGGGCAGCACCGGCCCGAGCAGTGTCCATGGCTGCGAACCGTTCTCGGCGGCCAGGTCAGGCTGGTCGCCCTCGGTCCACCACTTGGCCTCGTAGACGTTGCGGTGCCAGACGACCTTCGTCTCGGCCGGGTACGAGGTGGTCTCGCTCCAAATCGGGTACGGGCTGGTCTCGGGGTCGTCTTCGACGAGCTCGACAGGCCCGTCGTTTTCGACCTCTTCCGCGACTTGCGAGATCGCACCGGTGCGGTGCTCACGCAAGATCTTCGAGAAGTCGCCCTTCTCCTGCACCACGCCGCTGCACGAATCGGAGACCTGCTTCGGATCCGGCCAGTTCGCCGAGCACTGCTGATCGCGGTTGAGCGACCACATCGACAGGCGTGCCATTCCCCGATCATCTGCGAACGCCGAGAGCTTCTCGGCATCGGCGATCGTGAAGATGTCTTTTCGGGTGTCGTTCTGCCCGATCATGGGCGTCGCCGCAACACGGCTCCACGCCGTCGCCTCGCCGATCGGGGCATCGATCTCCTGGTAGAGCGAACGCAGCTGCGACTGGGTCGCCTCGAGGCTGCTCTCTACCGCGGGGTAGAACTCCTTCTCGGTCTCGGAGTTGTAGTTCATCGTCATGACGTTGACGCCCGCGAGATCGACGCCCGCCTTGAGGTACGTGCGAATCGCCTGCAGACCTTCGAAGGTGAGCCCGTCGGGTGCGACGGGAAGGGTCAGCCAGACGTCGAGGCCCTTCTCGCGCCCGTCCTGCACGGTGCCGATAGCCTCGGCCTGGCGCGCGATGCCGTCCTCGTCCGAGAGGAATGCGCCTTCGATGTCCATGTCGATGCTCGCGAGGTCGTAGCGCTCGACGACGCTGGTGTAGCCGTCGACGAGCTTGCCCTGATCGTCGCACTCGTAGGCGATGTCGTGGTTTGCCTGGCCTCCGAACGAGACCATCGCTGATCCTCCCAGATTGCGCAGGCGCTGCAACTTGCGATCGAGATCGAGCGAGTTCTCCGCCTGGTCCATGTCGTAGTACCCGCCCCAGGATGGGCTGCAGACGTCGTCGGGCGCCGCGACGATGAACGACAGCACGACGTTCTTCTGCCCGTTCTCGCCGGGCGACTCGAAGGGAAACGACGGCGTTGCCGTCACGTCGACATAGGAGTCGAACCACGGCGTGCGCTCAGTCGCCACCTGCACGTCTTGCACCCGCGACCAGGTGTACACGCCGCCGCCGACGAGCCCCGCGAGCACGACCAGCACGATGCTGAGACGCGCCAGAGACAGTTTTCTGCCCGGATACCACTTTGCCATTACAGCCCCTCGCCCATGCCCTCGCCCGATGGTTCTGGGATACCACCTGTATCGGTCTTGTCCATCAGCTATGCTATACGAGCGTCAACACGCTTTCCCTCGGCAATCCGACTCATTTCGGGTTCTTTGGGAGGATTCACCCGCAAAGCGACCCCCGAGTGCCTGTCACGCCCGTGGGTGGATCGAAGTGCGGACACAGGTATCAAACGGGGGTTTGGGTGGCTGAGGAAACAACTGCGTCGTCGCGACGTCGACAGTGGGGCGCGGAACGGCGCTCCGAGCCGCTGGCGATCATGCATTCGCGTCCGAGCGGTGGAGCCGTCATCTGGGCGCGCGCCGCCATGGTCATCACGGTGCTCGCCTGGTTCATCTACATGATCACCACGATCGTGCGCATGGTCATCGAGGGGCCGACCGAGTCGTTCATCTTCCATGTGCAGACCTGGATCTACGGCCTGACCGTGACCGCGCTGACGTTCTCGGCACTCATGTATCTGACCGCGCGATACGGCGCGCTCGTGCGCTTCCGCGAGCATCGTCGCGTTGAGCGCGCGCTCATCGACGAGCACTTCGCCGAGTCCGACGCCGATGTCACCGTGCTGATCCCGAGCTATGACGAAGAGCCGGAGGTCGTTCGATACACGCTCTGGTCCGCCGCGCTCCAGGAGTTCCCCTCAGTACGCGTGGTGCTGCTCATCGACGACAAAGACACCGGTCTCGAGGGGGCGGCCCTCGACCGCCTCAATCAGACCCGCGGGCTGCTCGGCGAGATCGCCGAAGCGCTCGAGGCTCCCTTGCAGCAGTCGCACGAAGCGATGCGGGTGTTCCAGGAGTTGACCCCCGAGGTTCCCGGCCCCGAAGACGCGAAGCGCGCCGCCGACGCCTATGCCGCGGCCGCGACCTGGCTGGACGAGCTCGCCGCAGCTGAGAAGATCGAAGACCACATGGCCGAGTTCTTCGCAGAACAGGTGCTGCTGGGACTCTCGAACGATCTGCGCCTCACGCGGCTCGCGCTCAACGCCGCGTACGAGCAGGGCGGATCGCCTGACCGTGAGCGACTCGAACAGCTGTATCGCCGTCTCATCTGGATCTTCAGCGCCGACATGAGCTCCTTCGAGCGCAAGAAGTACGCTTCGCTCTCGCAGGAGCCCAATAAGGCGATGAACCTGAACTCGTACATCTCGCTGATGGGCGGCCGCTACACGATCTCCGACGAGACGGGCGAGCAACTGCTCGAGCCGCTTCGCGACCGCGATGAGCACGAACCCGATCTCGTTATTCCCGACAGCCGCTACCTGCTGACGCTCGACGCCGACTCCCAGCTGCTGCGCGACTACTGCGTGCGGCTCGTGTACTTGCTCGAACAGCCGGAGAACGAGCGCGTCGCGGTGACGCAGACGCCGTACTCCTCCTTCCGCGGGGCCCCGACCCGCATCGAGCGCATCGCGGGCGCGACCACCGACCTGCAGCACATTCAGCACCAGGGGCTCACCTACTTCAACGCCACCTTCTGGGTGGGCGCGAACGCGGTCATTCGCAAGGAGGCCCTCGCCGACATCGCGGTGACCGAGACCGTGGGCGGCTTCGAGATCACGACCTACGTGCAAGACCGCACCGTCATCGAAGACACGGAGTCGAGCATCGATCTCGGTGCGCACGGATGGACGCTCGAGAATTACCCCGAGCGCCTGAGCTACAGCGCGACGCCGCCCGACTTCGGGTCTCTGATCGTGCAGCGCCGCCGCTGGGCGAACGGCGGCCTGCTGATCATGCCGAAGATGTTCGAGATGATCCGCATTCGCCGAGGCACTCCGGCTCGGGTTCGGCTCACCGAGAAGCTGCTGCGCACGAACTACATGTCGTCGCTCGCCTGGGCGAGCTTCGGCCTCATCTTCCTCCTCTTCTTCCCGTTCGACTCGCGTCTGCTCAGCCCGCTCGTGGTCGCCGCCGCGTTGCCGTACTTCATCTCGCAGGCACTCGACCTGCGCGCGAGCGGTCACCGTCTCAGCGACATCTTCCGCATCTACGGCTTCAACCTCGTGCTGCTGCCGGTGAACCTCGCGGGCGTGCTGAAGTCGATGCAGCAGGGCGTCACGGGCGAGAAGATTCCGTTCGCGCGCACGCCGAAGGTCACGGGTCGCACCGCGTCGCCCGCGATCTACGTGATCCTGCCGTTCGTCATCATCGCGTTCTCGGTGCTCACCGCTTACCGCGACTTCAATCTCGGCAACTGGGGCAACTTCGTCTTCGCCGGCTTCAACGCCGTCATGGCGACCTGGGCGGCCGTCTCGTACATCGGCGTTCGTGCGGCGATCGTCGACGCGGTGCTCGGCGTGGTCGGCTGGTTGTACGTCGCGCCGAAGCCGCCGAAGGCCAAGCGCAAGAGCCTCGTCGACCCTGATGCCGAGGTCAACTGGCAGGCGATCCTCTATCACGGCGACCGGCGCCTGCGTCGCGACCTCGTGCGCACGAGCGATCGTCGTCGACGTCTCGGCGGCGTGCGCAAGGAGGTCACCGCAGTGGCCGAGCTCAGCACGGGCGGTGGATCGCGGGCGGCCGTGAACGAGGTCACCCTCGCCGCGCCGAGCACGAAGACCGATGTCACGGCCGTGATCGTGCCGACCACCGAGGAGAGCACACCGGTGGATCGGACCCGCTCCTAGTTCAGCGGCGGACCGCGGGCGGCGCCGAGGTGGGCCGCCCGCGCAGGAGTGGCGTCAGCTCGCCTCGGCGCCCCGCGCGGCGTCGACGAGGAACTGCGCGGCACGGTCGCCGGTGACGCCGAGACTGCGCAGCCGTTCGACCGCCTCGAGCGCGACGCTTCGTGCGGCCGCATCGACGGGATCGTCGCCGAGCGACACGAAGGTGCCCGCCCGGCCGCGCCCCTCGATGATGCCGTTCGCTTCGAGGGCCCGATACGCCGAGGCGATCGTGTTCGCGGCGAGCCCGAGGTGCGCCGCCAACCCGCGCACGGTGGGCAGCTTCGCCCCGGGCGCCAGGCGTCCTGCGGAGATCGCGCGCACCACCCCGTCGTGGAGTTGGCGATACGGCGGCTCGGGGGATCCGGCGTCGATGACGAAGAGGTCGAGTGCGGCGTCGCTCATACCGACAGGGTAGCGGGGCGGGGCGGGGGAGCGGACGGGGCGCATGCCGTGATCGCTGCCGCGAATCGCACTAGACTCGCCCCATGCGTCTTGGAGTGATCGACGTCGGATCAAACACCGTCCACCTGCTCGTTGTCGACGCCCATCCGGGCGCGAGCCCGGTTCCGTTCCACTCGCAGCGCTCGGTGCTGCGGCTCATGCGCTACCTCGACGCCGAGGGAGCCATCGCCGAGGAGGGCGTGGTGCGCATCGTGGAGGCGATCCGCGAGTGCGCGGAGATCGCCCGTGAGATCGGCGTCGACGACCTCATCTCGACGGCGACCAGCGCGATCCGCGAAGCGGCCAACGGCGAGGACGTGCTGGCGCGCGTCACTCATGAAACCGGAATCGTGCTGCGCGTGCTCTCGGGGGAGGACGAGGCGCGCATCACGATGCTCGCCGTGCGTCGTTGGCTCGGCTGGTCGGCGGGTGAAGTGCTGCTGTTCGACATCGGCGGCGGTTCGTTCGAGATCGCTCAGGGCGCCGATGAGTACCCCGACGTTCAGGTCTCGCTGCCGCTCGGCGCCGGGCGATCCACCATCAACTACCTCGCAGAGGATCCGCCGTCGCGCGAGGCTGTCTCGCGCTTGCGCGCTCACGCTCGCGCCGAGTTCACGAGGGTGCGCGACGAACTCTTCGCCGATCGGCCACGGCCGAAGCGCGTGGTGGGTACCTCGAAGACGATCCGCTCGCTCGCGCGGCTCGTCGGCGGCCCGTCCGACCCCGTCACGGGCGACCTCGCGCAGCTGCACTACGTCGGCCTGCGCGAGTGGGAGCCGTCGCTGCGCGAGATGCCCGGCGCCGTGCGCGAGTACCTGCCCGGCATCACGCCGGAGCGCGGGTATCAGATCATGGCGGGCGCCGTGGTGCTGCGCACCGCGATGAAGGTGTTCGGGGTCGAGACGCTCACGATCTCGCCGTGGGCGCTGCGGGAGGGCATCGTGCTGAGGTACATCGATGCGCTCGACGGCCGCGGGGCTGACCCCGTGCGCAAATCGGGGTGAGGCGGTGGGGCCTCAGAGTGCGTTGGGCGTCCGGGCCTCGGCCCATCGTGCGTTGAAAGCGCAGTTGAGGTCCCTCGCGCGCCGACCAGGGTGCCGAACTGCGCTTTCGCGCGCTGAACCCCCGCGGCCGAGCGCAGAGCCAGGCTTGCGAGCCGGTGCAGGCCCGCGTTTGCGAGGATAGACGCATGATTGTCGTACAGGACGCCGAGGTGCGGGAACGCGAGTTGACCCTGCTGCCCGCTACCTCGTTCGAGGCGGGAGCCGGCGATGCCGTGGTCGTGCGGGGAGCGAACGGAGCAGGCAAGTCGACTTTGCTCCGGCTGCTCGCCGGCATGCGATCCCCGTCGAGCGGCACGGTGCGCGTCGCGGGTCGACCGGTCGATTCCCGTGACCCGCGCACGCGGCGCAGTATGGCGGCGATGATCGGACTGCCGCCCATGGCACCCGATCTCACCGTTCGTGACCATGTGCTGCTCGTCGCGACGACCTGGTCCGCATCGGGCCAGGACGCCGAGCGGCTCGCCGGGCAGGTGCTCGACGAGCTCGGCCTGCACCCGCTCGCCACGCGCTATCCGCACGAGCTCTCGTCGGGCCAGACGCAGCTCTTCGGGCTCGCCCTCGTGCTCGCCCGCCCCTGCGACGCACTCGTGCTCGACGAGCCCGAGCAGCGGCTCGACGCCGATCGCCTCGAGTTGGTCGTCGCCGCTGTCGATCGCCGCCGTCGGGCTGGTGCGACGGTGGTCGTGGCCACGCACAGCGATCCGATCGAGGCCGGACTTGGTGGCGGCACTCTGCGGCTGCAGGGCGTCGCATGAGATATCGCCCGGCTCGCGCCGCCCTCGCCATCTGGAACGCCTCGCACGCTCATTCGGCCAGCGACCGACGCTACGCCGGTTACCTCGGCGTGATGCTCGCGATCGTGTTCGTCGCGCCGACGGTGCGGGCGCTGTGGACCGCCGCGTCGCAACCCGACGTACTGCACGTGCTCGTGGCGCCGACTGCTCCGCTGGTCGGCGGGCTCTGCGTCGGCGGCCTGTGGACCTTCGCGCTGCTCCTCGGCGGGCTCCGCGGCCCGGCACTGCGTTCGCCCGTGCTCACGTACGCCCTCGCCCGCAGCGGCCTGTCGCGCATTTCGGCATTCGGCGGCAGCGTGATGCGATGCGCCCTCATCGTGACGGTACTCACCACCGGTGCAACCGGTTTCATCGGCGTGCTGCTCGCCAGCCACGGATCGCTGACCTTCGGTGCCGCCTTCGCGTTCGCAGTGCTCGGCACGATCATCGGGGTCATCGCCACGGTCGCGTGGCTCACCGGACAGGCCGCGCCGCGGGCGGCGGGTGCGCTTGCGACTGGTGTCGTGATCCTCATGGGGGTGAGTGCCATCAGTCCCGCAGTGGCTCCGTTTACTCCGTGGGGGTGGATCGCGGCGTTCTGGTCGAGCGCGGCCTCGCCCGCGGCGGATCCAGCTACCGCAATTCGGTGGCTGGTGCCGCTCGCCGCCTGCGCCCTCGCGCTCGCGTCGCTGACCCCGTGGCTGCTCTCGCGCGTGCGTACGCAGGTGCTCGAAGGGCAGTCGGCGCGTTGGGAATCGTCGTCCGTACACGCCTACGGCATGGACTTCAGCTCCGCAGTGTCCGCGTACCAGGGGCGCCCTCGGGTCGGACGGCGCGTGCGTGCGGTGCGTGCAGGCGGTGCCGGGCGATCGGGCATCGCGCTGGTGGGCACCTTCGTGTTTCGCGATGCCGTCGGTGCGACCCGCTCGCCGGGCCGTCTGGCGGCGGGCGCGTTCGGCATCGCTGCTGCCAGCGTGCTCGTGACGATCGCGAGCACCGCACCGGAGCCCGGGGTGGCACTCGGCGCTCTCGGCGCGTTCGCCGCGGTGCTCGCGTTCGCGGGGCTCGGTCCGTTTACCGATGGTGTGCGCCACGCCGCGGCGGTCGCGGGTGATCTGCCGCTCTACGGCGTCAGCGATGCGCAGCTGCTCCTGCTGCACGCCGCATTTCCGGTGAGCGCGGTGCTCGTGCTCTCGGGAGTCATGGCCGCGGTGTCGGCTCTTGCCCTCGGCATTTCTCCGCCGGCACCGATACTGTGTGCTGCAACCATCGGCCTTTGCGGTGTGCTCGCGCGGGTGAGCAACGCGCTGAAAGGGCCGCTCCCGCTCCGGCTGCTCACACCGATTCCCACACCCGAGGGGGACCTGAGCGGAGCGGTGCGCTTCATCTGGTCGATCGACGGCGTGGTGCTGATCGCGTGCGTGGGAGCCGTGCTCCCGCTCGCCGCGCACGCGCCGGCCTGGTGCGTCGTGGCGTGTGTGCCGCTGGTCGCGGTCGGTGCCGCGCGGTGGTCGCGGCGCCGCTCGGCAGATCGGTGACGGTGCCGAAAGCGCTGAGAGCGTGCGGCGATTCTGTGCATATTCCCGCGTCGAATTCGATAGGGTGGAGTGCGCAGGGGGAGTATTCCCGTTCGCAGTAGTCCCGTCAATACGAGTGCATCGATGTACTTCGGGCTATTGGCCTCGAAAACACGGAATCCGTGACACGATCGGGGTGGAAGAGACCTTGGTGTCTTTCACCGACCCCTAGGAGCGCCTCATGCAGGTCACCCCGTTGATCTGGATCATCACGATCCTCGTCACCATCGCATTCTTCGTCTACGAGTTCTTCGCTCACGTGCGCAAGCCGCACGAACCCACGATCGGCGAGTCGGCCCGCTGGTCGGCGTTCTACATCGGCCTCGCGCTCGTCTTCGGTGTCGGCATCGGCTTCGCGTCGGGCTGGAACTTCGGCGGCGAGTACTTCGCGGGGTATCTCACGGAGAAGGCGCTCTCAGTCGACAACCTGTTCGTCTTCCTCCTCGTCATGAGCGCGTTCGCCGTGCCGAAGATGTATCAGCAGAAGGTGCTGATGATCGGCATCATCATCGCGCTGATCCTCCGCGGCGCGTTCATCGCGGTCGGCGCGACTCTCATCGAGAACCTCAGCTGGATCTTCTACGTCTTCGGCGCTCTCCTGCTCTTCCTCGCGTACCGCCAGGCGTTCGCGAACCACGACGCCGACCCGGCGAACGGGCGGTTCATCAAGTTCGTGCGACGGGTGCTCCCGGTCACCGACGAGTATCACGAAGACAAGCTCACCGCCAAGATCGACGGCAAGCGCTTCTTCACTCCGATGTTCCTCACGATCGTCGCGATCGGTTTCATCGACCTGATCTTCGCGGTCGACTCGATTCCCGCGATCTACGGGCTGACGAACGAGGCGTACATCGTGTTCACGGCGAACGCCTTCGCGCTCATGGGCCTCCGTCAGCTCTTCTTCCTGATCGGCGGTCTGCTCGAACGCCTCGTGTACCTCTCGCAGGGTCTTGCGGTGATTCTCGCGTTCATCGGTGTGAAGCTCGTCTTCCACGCCCTCCACGTCAACGAGCTCCCGTTCATCAACGGCGGCGAGCCGCTGCTCTGGGTGCCCGAGATTCCGATCTGGTTCTCGCTGCTCTTCATCGGAGCCACGATCGCCGTCGCGACCATTCTGAGTCTGCGCAAGACACGCGGCGGCCGTACCGCCGCTGAGCGGCTGGACGAGCGTCGGGAGCGTGCTGCCGACCCGGACGTCGATATCGCCGACGCGCGTGCGGCGAATCAGCGCCCGGACGACCTGCAGTAGCGCAGTTCGTGAGCGGGTCGCGCGTCTTCGGTGTCGCCCAGGTTGCGTCGACCCTGCAACAGTCGCGCGCAGACGGTGCGCCGATGAACGATGTGCCCAATCTCGCCACGCTGTCGCAGGGTGCGCTCAATGTGCCCGACAACAACGACAACGGGTTCTTCCTCATGGTCGAGGGTGGCGCGATCGATTGGGCCGGACACGGTAACGAGAGCGAGCGCGACCTCGAAGAGGTTGCGGACTTCGACAACGCAGTGGATTCGGTGATCGAGTGGGTCGAGACCAACTCGAGCTGGGACGACACACTGGTCGTGGTGACGGCCGATCACGAGACCGGCTACCTGTTCGGCGAGACCCCGGGCGATTACAGCTCCATCATCCCGTCGACCGATGCCGACCCCGCGACGCTCGCAGCGCACTCCTGGAACAGCGGAGACCACACCAACATGCTGGTGCCCTTCTTCTCCAAGGGTGCTGGCACCGAGCAGCTCACCACGCTCGGCACCGGCCTGGACCTCGTGCGCGGACACTACCTCGACAACACGTCGATGGCGGCGTGGATGCTCAACGACGCCTGGGTTGCACCGGAGGTGCCGGTTGATCCTCCGCTCGACGACGCAACCGGAGCTGCCGATGGCGGCGGTGCCGAGGCCGGAGCGAACGGCGGTGCTGCAGGCGCGGGTGCCGCAGGTGCCGGTACCGCGGGTGCCGCAGGTGCCGGTACCGCGGGTGCCGCAGGTGCCGGTACCGCGGGTGCTGCAGGTGCAGGCGCCGCCGAGGCTGGCGCGCAGGGCGCGGCTCCCGTGGTCGATGAGGCCGGCAACGTGGTGGCGAGCCCGGCAGGCGCCACGGGGTCGCTGGCCGCGACCGGCGCGAGCGAAGGCCTGCTGCCCTTCGGCATCGGAGCCGGTGCGCTCGTGATCGCCGGCGGCGTGCTGGTAGCACTGCGCTTGCGTCGCGCTGCACAGGCCGGCTGAGCGCGCCACGTGGCGCAGTGAACTCGTGCGCTGATCGCGCAGTCCGAGTATGAAGCAGCAGTGCCCCCGGGTTCGCGCCCGGGGGCACTGCTGCTTCGGCCCGAAGCTGTTGTGCCCGCGAGAGCCCAGTTTCGGCTCGCATCAATCGAGTCCGGGCGCCGAAGCTCACCCGGCTGCGGGGTGCTCGCTCAGCGCGACGGCGTGGCGGATCGCCGCGGCAAGCTGGCGCACCGCCGTTGACGGCTGCTCGCCTCCAACCTCGCCTCCGCCCTCGCCTCTGGCATTGGCTCTGCCCCCGGCCGGCGCGGCGAGCAGCACGGACCGCGCGAACGCCGGGTCATCGATGGGCCGCAGCACGACGCCCGGGTGAGTCGGTCCCGCTGCGAGCTTGGCAACGAGCCCGATGACCATGCCGGCAGCGATCATGCCGAGCATCACCTGGAAGTCGTCGGTGCGGATCGCGACTTCCAATTCGTGCCCATGGGTGGTGAACGCATCGACGAGCACCGAGTCCATGGGGTCGTCGCGACTGGTTCCGAGTAGCCAGCGCTCGTCGTGCAGGGAGAGCAGCGCCTCACGGTCGATGGATGAGCGTTCGGCGAGCGGGTGATCCTCGGGGAGCGCGAGCAGCAGAGGATCGCGCAGCACCTCCGTGGTCACAATGTCGGGCCGCAGCGGTACCTCGTATCCGGGGACCGAGTACAGCAGCGCCGCGTCGAGGGTGCGATCGTTGACGTGCGCGACCAGCGGACTCACCTCTTCAAGGACCGCGTCGATCTCGATGCCGAGGTCGGCGACTTGCGCGACAATGGAGGGCAGCAGTTTGGCCGCAGCGGTGGGGAACGTGCCGAATCTCAGTCTCGCCCGCCCCATTTGCGCGAGATCGCGGGCATCGCGGAGGGCACGATCGGTCAAAGCGAGGATCTCTTCGCCGCGATCAGCCACCAGTACGCCCACCGGGGTGAGCGTCGACCCGCGCTTCGAGCGTTCGAGCACGGGTGAGCCGATCAGTCGCTCCAGGTTGCGCAGATGGTAGTCGACGGTGGGCTGACTCCAACCGAGCGCTCGTCCGGCGCGGGTGACGGAGCCCTCGCGCCGTACCGCGCGCAACGCTTGCAGCTGCCGAAGATCGATCATCGCACCGCCGTTCGAAGTCACTTATCTCATGTTGTGATCCTCAGCGCAAATCGACGCGAGTCACATATGACGTATGTGTAATCATAGGGGAGACGGGGGTTCCGCGAACCCGGTCTGCCGCTCAGAATGGCAACCATGCTGCACACCGATGTCCCCGCACAGTCCATCGCGCCGGCCGAGCTCTCGGGGAGCGGAGCATCGATCATGCCGTCGGAGCAGCGCGCAGCGGCTGAGCAGCAGCCGACGCCGCGCTTCCGGCTGGACCACAGCACCGCGCCCTACGCCGATGCGCTCGAAGCGTACGCAGATCGCGGCTCGGTGCAGCTCATGGTGCCCGGGCACGGCGGAACGGAAGACGATCTCAGCGGTCGTCTCGCCGGCTTCCTGGGCGAGCGCGCGCTTCGCCTCGACATCCCGATGCTCATGGACGGCGTCGACCTGCTCGCGCGCGGTCAGGAGCAGACACCGCTCGACCGGGCGCTTGAGCTCGCGGCTGACGCGTGGGGTGCCAAGCGCACCTGGTTCTTGACGAACGGTGCTTCGCAGGCGAACCGCACCATTGCCCTGGCAAGCCGCGGTCTTGGTGATCGCATCCTCGCGCAGCGCAGCGCGCACTCCAGCTTCAGTGACGGCATCCTGCTCGCGGGCATTACGCCGAGCTACGTGATGCCGAATGTCGACTCCGTGCACGGAATGGCACACGGAGTGTCGCCCTCGGCACTCGAAGCGGCGCTGACCGAGGCGGAGCGGGCAGGCAACCCGGCCCACGCCGTCTACGTCATCTCGCCGAGCTACTTCGGATCGGTCTCTGACGTGCAGGGTCTCGCGGAGGTCGCGCACGCGCACGGCGCCCCGCTCATCGTCGACGGCGCCTGGGGCCCGCACTTCGGGTTCCACCCCGAGCTGCCCGAGTCGCCCGCACGCCTCGGCGCCGACGTCGTCATCTCGAGCACGCACAAGCTTGCGGGCTCGCTGACGCAGTCGGCGATGCTGCACCTGGGCGACGGTCCGTTCGCGGATCGCCTCGAGCCGCTCATCGAACGGGCCTTCAGCATGACCGCGTCGACGTCGACCAGTGCGCTGCTGCGCGGTTCGCTCGACATCGCCCGGCACGCACTCGCAACCGGCGAGGACGCGATCGGGCGCTCGGTCGCGGGAGCGCGTCGCTTCCGCGAGATCCTGCGCGAAGACCCCCGATTCACCGTGGTGAGCGACACCTTCGACCGGTTCGACGACATCGTCGATACCGACCTGCTGCGGGTGCCGATCGATGTGAGCGGAGCGGGCGTCGGCGGGCACTGGTTGAGGCAGCACCTCGTCGAGCACCACGACATGTACTTCGAGATGTCGACGGCGACGTCGATCGTGGCCGTGATCGGCGCGGGCAAGACGCATGACTTCGACGCCGTGTACGCCGCGATCGTGGCGAGCGTCGAGTCGCCCGAGGCCGACCGCGAGCGCGCAGCTGCTGGCGATGCCCACGACTTCCCGAACCTGCCGGCGCCGGGCGCGTACCGCGTCAGCCCGCGCGACGGGTTCTTCGGCGCGACCGAAGTGGTGAGCGCCGCCGATGCGGTGGGACGGGTCTCCGCCGACACGCTCGCGGCCTACCCTCCGGGTATCCCGAACGTCATGCCCGGCGAGGAGATCACCGAAGAAGCGGTAGCCTTTTTGCAGGCGGTCGCGGCTTCTCCGACCGGCTACGTGCGCGGCGCGATCGACCCGGCTGTCGATCGGTTCCGAGTACTGGCCGTCGGCTGACCCCGCGGCGCCTGCGACGGCGCCGCTCTGACTTCGCGGCCCACCGCCGCGGATTGCTCGAGATCCGAGCATCGCCCGGAAGACCGGGAACCCTTGGCGCGCGAGCGCGGAGGGACGAACGACCGGGCCCCACAGGGCCCAGCGACAACGAAGTCTGGAGAAGACACGTATGGCAAGCTCTCTGCGGCAGCAGCTCTTCCGAGTCAAGCCCGTTCCACGCGACGGGGGTGAGAGCGGCAGCCAGCTGAAGCGGAGCATCGGACTCTTCCCGCTCACGATGATCGGCGTGGGCGGCACCATCGGCACCGGTATCTTCTTCATCCTCTCCGAGGCCGTGCCCATCGCTGGCCCCGCCGTCATCTGGTCGTTCATCATCGCGGCCCTCGTCGCCGGCCTCTCGGTGCTGTGCTATGCCGAGCTCGCGAGCTCGGTGCCGGTCTCCGGATCCTCGTACTCCTATGCGTACAGCACGCTCGGCGAGTTGCCCGCGATGGGGGTCGCCGCCTGCCTGCTCCTCGAGTACGGCGTCTCGACCGCCGCGGTAGCGGTCGGGTGGTCGCAATACGTGAACCAGCTGGTGAACAACCTCTTCGGGTTCCAGTTTCCGCCCGAGCTGCTGTACGCGCCGGAGGAGGGCGGCATCATCAACCTGCCCGCGGTGATCCTCATCGCGCTCTGCTGCCTCCTGCTCATTCGCGGCACCAGCCACTCGGTCGTCACCAACACGGTGATGGTGGTCATCAAGATCGCCGTGCTGCTCTTCTTCGTCGCGGTCGGCATCACCGGGTGGAACATCGACCACTTCGCGAACTTCGCGCCGTTCGGGCTCGGCGGCATCATGACCGGCGCCGGCATCATCTTCTTCTCGTTCGTTGGGCTCGACGCCGTCGCTACGGCCGGTGACGAGGCGAAGAACCCGCGCCGCAACCTGCCGATCGCGCTCATCTCAGCGCTCATCGTCGTGACCACCGTGTACGTGCTCGTTGCCGTGACCGCGCTCGGCGCTCAGGCGACCGGCGAGTTCGAGGGGCAGAGCGCCGGGCTCTCCGCGATTCTCGAGAACATCGTGGGCGCGTCGTGGCCCGGCACCGTGGTCGCCGCCGGCGCCGTCATCTCGATCTTCAGCGTGACGCTGGTCGTGCTCTACGGCCAGACGCGCATCCTCTTCACCATGTCGCGCGACGGCATGGCGCCGAAGGTCTTCAGCAAGGTGAACCCGCGCACCGGTACCCCGATCGCCAACACCATCATCGTGTCGGCCATCGTCGCGATTCTCGCCGGGGTTCTGCCGATCAACTTCCTGGCCGAGATGACGTCGATCGGCACGCTCGCCGCGTTCACGGTGGTCTCCGTCGCCGTCATGGTGCTGCGCCACCGCGAGCCCGACCTGGAGCGCAAGTTCAAGGTGCCGCTCTACCCGGTGATCCCGATCCTGTCGATTATCGGCTGCCTCTGGATCATCAAGGATCTGCGCCCGATCACCATCATCGTGTTCGCCATCTGGACCGCGCTCGTCTTGGTCTGGTATTACTTCACCGGACGCAAGAACTCGGTGCTCGGGCGCCGCATCGATACGGGCATGATCGTGCTCGTCGGGCCCGGGCGGTACCGGCTCGGGTCGTCGGAGGGCGAGCTGTACGACGGCGGCGAGCTCGAGGAGTCCGAGGATCGCGCGGCGCCGCGCAAGTAGTCGCGCACAGGCGGCTTCCCTTTCGGGTGCCGGGGGCTTATCCACAGATTGCGGATCCGACCTCCGGCCCGGACGCGGTGCGGCGATGCTGAGGTGCATGACACACAGCGAACCCAGCCTCATGCCCTCTACCACCATCGATCCCTATCGTAGGCTCGAGACCGACGACGCCCTCGCAGATCAGCTCAACCGGTTGTTCGACGTTGCTGAAGTGCGGCAGATGTGGTTGCTCTTCCTCGATGGTGCTTCTCGGCTCGCTGATCCGATCATGCCCATGGATGATCATCCGCTCGAACCCGATGAGCTGTTCGACACCGAGGACCTCGGGCGCGTGCCGTTCGTGCGGGTGATGGTGGAACGGGCACGGATGGCATGCGAGCTCGTCGGTGCGCACGAGTTCGTGCTCATGTGGGAGCGGCGGGGGAGCGCCGCGCTCGACGCCCACGATGTGCGCTGGGCGCGCGGGCTCGCCGAGGCTGCTGGGCGGGGGTCCGGTGAAGGGTGCGGGCAGGGGTTCGGCGCCGGGCTCACCGGTCGGACCGTAGCGCCATTGCGCGCGCAGCTGTTGTTGCACGACGGAGGCGTGCGGGTGATCGGCGAGGAGGAGCTGGCGTGAGCGGTGCTGCAGTGCGACCGCCAAACGCATCTCGGCCTGCCGGCCGATCGCTTCAGTTGACCGCGTCTCGGGCACCAGCGAGTATTGAGAGTATGCAGGAGGAGCGGATGCGAGTCGCGAAGCGCGGCGATTCGCCGTCCCCTCCGGTCGGTCGGTTGCAGGCCTGGACGGGGTATGTGTAGCGCGTTCAGCGCGACACCCAACCCCACCTATTCGAGGCGCCTGAGCGTCCAGCCGGTCGAGATCTCGACCAGAATTTTGGAGTACCCCGATGACTGCCGCACCGCACGCTACCTCCCCGATCCCGGTTCTCTCGCAGCCCAGCCCGGAGGGAAATAGGCTTGGGGAACTCTGGTCAATCCTGCCCGAGGAATCCGCTGTCGATGAAAGGGGTGTGCTGCACCTCGGTGGGGTTCCGGTGACGGAACTGGCCGAGCAGTACGGCACACCGCTGTACGTGTACGACGAGGCCGGTCTGCGGCGGCAGATCCGGCGCTTCATCGACGGGCTCAGCGCGAAATGGCCCGAGTCTGAGGTGCTGTTCGCGTCGAAGTCGTTCCCCGCCGTCGGCATGTACCGCGTCGCGGCCGAAGAGGGATTATCGGTCGATATCGCCGGCGGGGGAGAATTGCGCCTCGCACTCGCAGCCGGGGTGTCACCGTCGAAGCTGCACTTCCACGGCAACGCGAAGACCGATGCCGAGCTGCGCATGGCTGTCGATGCCGGTATCGACACGATCATCGTCGACAACACCGACGAACTCGATCGCCTCGAACGCCTGCTCACGAAGCCCCAGAAGCTGCTGCTGCGGGTGATTCCGGGCGTGGAGGCGAAGACGCACGCGTCGCAGGCGACCGGTGGTGACGACTCGAAGTTCGGCCTTCCGATGGACCAGGCGCTCGCAGCGATCGAGCGCATGCGCGCGCATCCCCTCCTCGAGTTCGAGGGCGTGCACCTGCACATCGGATCGCAGATTCTCGATGTCGACCAGTTCGGTGAGGCCGTCGCCAAGATCTCGACGGCGGGCGAGTTCGACGTCTACGACGTCGGCGGCGGGCTCGGCGTGAAGTACACGTACGACGAGATCGCGCCGTCGATCGACGAATACCTCGACACGATCGTGGCAGCGGCTCGCGAGCACCTGCCTTCCGGCGCGCGCATCATGATCGAGCCCGGGCGGGCCATCGTGGCCCGTGCCGGTGTCACGCTGTATCGCGTCACCACGGTGAAGCGCACCGGCCGCACCTTCGTCGCCGTCGATGGCGGCCTCGCCGATCAGATGGATGCCGCACTCACCGGCCAGCGATTCGAGGCTCTGCTCGGCAACCGCGCACTCGACCCGTGGACAGAGACATCGCAGCTCGTGGGGCGCCAGTGCGAGTCAGGCGATCTGCTCGTCGACCGGGCGCCGCTGCCTGAGGCGCGCGTCGGCGACCTCGCCGTTGTCGCCACGACCGGCGCGTACGGGTACACCCTCGCGAACAACTACAATGGCGCGCTCAAGCCCGCCATCGTGTTCGTGCGCGACGGCGTCTCGCGTCTGGTCGTCCGGCGCGAGACCTACGAGGAGTTGCTGGCGCTGCACGCGCCCGCACTCGAGGGGTAGCCCGGTTTCGACGAACTTCGCTGCAACGAGTCGGCGACGCGCGCGGGGTGAGCGCGCCGCCGCCTCGTTTTGAGTTCGCGGGAGTTCCGGGGTAGAGTTAACTCTCGGTGCCGCGCTCCTCTGGGCCGCGGATCTCCGCTTTGGGATATGGTGTAATTGGCAACACTACGGTTTCTGGTACCGTCATTCTAGGTTCGAGTCCTGGTATCCCAGCCACATACGAGTTTGTCGAACCCACGGCAAGTGAACCAGATAAGCTCGTTTCGGTTAGAAAGTCTCCTTGTTCCTGCTTGGAGGCTTTCTTTTTGCCTTCAGGCGCCTTCTGAGGCTCGCTGTGGGCCATAACGCTCCGTACTAGGCTATTGGCCTCGGACGGCTCAAGCTCTACCGTGACGCCGTTTTCGTCGACGTAGATGTGGATGTCGCCATAGAGTGCCGTGAGTAGATCACGTTTGACGCTATCTGGTGCGTTCCTATAGGTCTCGCCTTGGTTGCGCAGTAGATTGGCATAAGCAAGGGCAACCTCCGCGCCGTATTGTATGCGCTCAGCGGTATGTGCCAGCTTCTCTTGAACTGCACCCCTCTGGAGGGAAGTCTTTTCGAGTTGCGTATGAACCTTCTCGATTGCTGTGGTGCCGTTGGCAGCGAGCAGGATCAGACGCTCCTCTTGAGCCTCCAGCTTTTTGAGCTGCTTCTTGAGATGGGTCTTAGCCTCGCGTTCGGCAGCCAGGATATCCCTCACCGCCGAAGTAATGCTGGTCTGTATTCCGTCGATGACCTCGTCGGGTAGCGTTTTTAGTGCAACTTGCCGAGCGACTTCATCTTCGACGCGTTCCATGCGAGTCCAAGGTAGGTCGCAGAGACGTCGCTGCTTAGCTGTGCAGACGAAGTATTCGTACACGCCGCCCCGCCCAGCCGCTTGGCTATAGAGCAGACGACTTCGCCGACCATTTCGTTTACAGTGCCCGCAGAAGATCAGCCCCTTAAAGAAGTGGAAGTGTGTGATGTCCTTGTCGCTGCGGTTGCTGCGGCTATCCAAAATCGCCTGCACTTCTAGGAATATCTCCTTGGAGATCAGCGGCTCGTGTCGCCCTGCGTAGAGGCGCCCTTTGTAGCGGATGATTCCGGTGTAATACGGATTGCGCAGCATGTTAGCCAGTTGAGTGTGGCCTATCGGCTGCTCTGCCCTCGCAGCGGAAGCTCGTGATGTCAAACCGACATCCTCGAGCATCTGTCTGAGCTGTGCGATGGAGTACTTGCCGGTCGCATACGGGTCTGATGCACGTTGAGGTGACAGTTTGGTTAGGCAGCGAGTGCGACCTGTTTGTTCATGATGGTCTCGTACTCGAGCGGCGTCAAACGC
>NZ_JBFBML010000022.1:0-31435 GCF_040687075.1 Leucobacter sp. NPDC077196 | reverse complement strand
AACCGCGCCTTTAACGACGCAGATTCCTCCGAAAACGACACGGTGGTCGCAACCTCCCGAAACTCGGGGTGTTGCGACCACCGTTAGAACCCGCCTGAGCAGCGGGCCCCTTCGATGCCGTGATGCGTTATTCCGCGTTACCGGGCGTGGCGGCAGTCGATGCGACCGCCGCAGCGGCCGAAGCCGATGCTGCGCTCGGGTCGCGATCCGCTCGCGGCTCCGTCGCGAACGTGAACTCGCCATCGACGAAGTCGACCTTCACCAGATCGCCGGCCAGCAGCTCGGCGCTCAGGATGCGCTCGGACAGGCGATCCTCGATCTCCCGCTGCATCGCGCGGCGCAACGGACGCGCACCGAGCGTCGGGTCGTAGCCCACCTCGGAGAGGCGCTCGCGCGCCGGTGCCGAGATCTCGATGTGCATGTCGCGATCGAGCAGGCGATCCTTCAGCTGCTTGACGAAGAGATCGACGATCTGCAGCAGCTCCGGCTTGGTCAGCTGCGGGAACACGATCGTGTCGTCGACACGGTTCAAGAACTCGGGCTTGAAGTGCTTCTTGAGCTCCTCGTTCACCTTGCCCTTCATCATGTCGTACCCGACCGACGAGTCGCCCTCGAGCTGGAAGCCCACCGGGCCGCCCGCGATGGCGGTCGAACCGAGGTTCGTCGTCATGATGATCACGGTGTTCTTGAAGTCGATGACGCGGCCCTGGCCGTCGGTGAGGCGACCTTCCTCGAGAATCTGCAACAGCGAGTTGAAGATGTCGGGGTGCGCCTTCTCGATCTCGTCGAAGAGCACGACGGAGAACGGCTTGCGGCGCACCTTCTCGGTGAGCTGACCGCCCTCCTCGAACCCGACGAACCCGGGAGGGGCGCCGAAGAGACGGGAAACGGTGTGCTTCTCGCCGTACTCCGACATGTCGAGCGAGATCAGTGCGTCCTCGTCATCGAATAGGAACTCGGCGAGCGCTTTCGCAAGCTCGGTCTTGCCGACGCCCGTGGGGCCGGCGAAGATGAACGAGCCCGACGGGCGCTTCGGGTCCTTGAGGCCTGCGCGCTGACGACGGATGGTCTTCGCGAGTGCCGAGATGGCCTCGTTCTGGCCGATGACGCGCTGGTGCAGCGCCTCCTCCATGAAGCGGAGCCGCGAGGTCTCCTCTTCGGTGAGCTTGAAGACCGGGATGCCGGTCGCCTGCGCGAGCACCTCGGCGATCAGGCCTTCGTCGACCTCGGCCTGGGTCGCCACGTCGCCCGCACGCCACTGCTTCTCGAGGCGCAGCCGCTCGGCGATCAGCTTCTTCTCCTCGTCGCGCTTGTTCGCGGCGGCTTCGAAGTCCTGACCCTCGATCGCCTGCTCCTTCTCGGCGCGCACAACGGCGATCTTCTCGTCGAACTCGCGCAGTTCGGGCGGGCTCGAGAGGATCGACAGGCGCAGACGCGCGCCGGCCTCGTCGATCAGGTCGATGGCCTTGTCGGGCAGGAAGCGATCCTGCACGTAGCGATCGGCAAGATTCACCGCGGCGACGATGGCGCCGTCGGTGATCGAGACCTTGTGGTGCGCCTCGTAGCGGTCGCGCAGACCCTTCAAGATGTTGATCGAGTGCGGCAGAGAGGGCTCCGCGACCTGGATCGACTGGAAACGGCGCTCGAGCGCTGCATCCTTCTCGAAGTGCTTGCGGTACTCGTCGAGCGTGGTGGCGCCGATGGTCTGCAGCTCACCACGCGCAAGCATGGGCTTCAGAATGTTGGCGGCATCGATCGCGCCCTCTGCCGCACCGGCACCCACGAGCGTGTGGATCTCATCGATGAAGATGATGATGTCGCCGCGGTTGCGAATCTCCTTGGTGACCTTCTTCAGGCGCTCCTCGAAGTCGCCGCGGTACCGGCTGCCCGCGATCATGGAGCCGAGGTCGAGCACGTAGACCTGCTTGTCCTTCAGCGTCTCGGGCACCTCGCCCTTGATGATCGCCTGCGCGAGGCCCTCGACGACGGCAGTCTTGCCGACGCCGGGCTCGCCGATCAGCACGGGGTTGTTCTTGGAGCGGCGCGAGAGGATCTGCATGACCCGCTCGACTTCCTTCTCACGGCCGATCACGGGGTCGAGCTTGCCCTCGCGCGCCGCGTGGGTGAGGTTGCGGCCGAACTGGTCGAGCACCTGCGAGCCCTTCGACTCGCCACCGGTCTCGGGAGCGCCCACGGTCGCGCTCTCCTTGCCCGCCTGGTACCCCGAGAGCAGCTGGATCACGGTCTGGCGCACGCGGTTGAGGTCGGCGCCGAGCTTCACGAGCACCTGCGCGGCGACGCCTTCGCCCTCACGGATGAGACCGAGCAGAATGTGCTCCGTGCCGATGTAGTTGTGGCCCAGCTGCAGCGCTTCGCGCAGGCTCAACTCGAGCACCTTCTTGGCGCGCGGCGTGAACGGGATGTGCCCCGCCGGCGGCTGCTGCCCGGTGCCGATAATGTCGGTGACCTGCGCACGCACTGCGTCGAGCGAGATCTCGAGCTGCTCGAGCGCCTTCGCTGCAACGCCCTCGCCCTCGTGGATCAGGCCCAGCAGAATGTGCTCAGTACCGATGTAATTGTGGTTGAGCATCTTCGCCTCTTCCTGGGCGAGCACCACAACCCGGCGAGCACGATCAGTGAATCTCTCGAACATCTCCTACCTCCTTGCGACGCCTGTAGCACGGGAAAGGCGCCGCCGATGGAAACAGGCTACGTGGTGATCCCGGATCGCGGGGCCTTGTTCGCCGCAGGCGTGACGGGCGGTTGACTGCCAGCGCCCACAGCCGGTACCTTATCGATTACCGATAATAACGATGATCGATAAGGAGTCGTCATGTCCTCGCCCCAGCGCTCGCAGCAGCCTCCCGCTCCGCGAGAGTTCAGCTCGCGGCGCATCCGTGCCGATGCATGCGCCGTCCTCACCTTGGGCGTCGTCGCAGCCGTCGCGGTCGTCGCCCTGGCAATCGCCGAGTTCACGAAGCGCTTCGTTCCCGGAGGTATCGCCTGGAGCCTTCCGATCCACTCGCAGGAGATCACCGCGGAAGGCCTCACCGACTACGGTTCTGACGGGCCGATCGCAATGGAGCCGATCACCGGGATCGCGAGCCGGATCGACGTCATCGTTTCAGGCGTGAATCCGATTTCAACCGTGAGCCTCGCTCTCTCCATCGCGCTCGCATCCATCGCGGCGCTCGTGGTCATCGCGTGCACGGCACGCTTGACATGGAGCTTCCTGCGCGGCGAGTTCTTCACCCGCACGACGAGCCGCACCCTTCGTGCGGCGATGTGGAGCGGCGGCGGCGGGGCGCTCGGCGCGTTCATCTTCTGGCACTTCGCCTCGAACGGGGTCTCGGCCGCCCTGCATGTGCGAGCTGCCGACACCGGAGCAGTGGCGTGGTGGGGCTGGTACTGGATCATTCTCTTCGCGTTCACGGCGTCCGGCCTCGTGGACATCGCGCTCCGACGCGCCGTGCGCCTCGAGCGCGAGACCGAGGGGCTCGTATGACTCCCGCCGACCCCGAGGAGGGGCACGCGATCCACTGCCGGCTCGACGAGCTGCTCGCAGCACGGGGCCTCACCCTTACGCAGTTGAGCGAGATGGTGGGTGTGAGCCTCGTGAACCTCTCCGTACTCAAGAACGATCGGGCGCGCGCGATACGCTTCTCGACGCTCACCGCGATCTGCCGTGCGCTCGACTGCGAGGTCGGCGAGCTCCTCGTCATCGCGGGCTGATGCGCGCAGTCCACCGCAGCGTCACCTCGCGTTCACCGGCGCCGCCTACCGTGAACGCATGCCGCCGACTCCGCCTTTCTCAGCAACTCCCCCGCCAGCGATGCCCCCTTCAGCGGCACCCTCGTCAGCACTCGCGCTCATTCGCGCGTTCGCTGCAACCCTCGGACAGAGCGAGGGCGCTGTCGCCCGCGTGATCCTCGACCGCCCGGCCGATGTGCCGCAGTGGTCGACGCAGGAACTCGCCACTGCGGCGGGCACGTCGACCGCCACCGTGATCCGCGCCTGTCAGCGGCTCGGATTCCGCGGATTCCAGCACCTGCGTCTCGAGCTCGCGCGCGAACTGCCCGCACCGAGTTCCGACGAGCATGCGCCGGGTGACTCCATTGACCGAATGTTCGAGAGCGCGCGCGCAGCACTCCGCGTCGGGCAGCGCTCGATCGACCGCACGGCCCTCACGGACGCCGCTGCGCTACTCGCACGCGCGTCGCGCGTGGTGTGCGCCGCGAACGGATTCTCCGCACCGCCGCTGCAAGACGCCGCCATGCGGCTGACCACGGTGGGCCGGCCAGTGGAGGCCCCGCTCGACATTCTTGCGCAGCAGTTCGCCGCGCACAGCCTGAACGAGGGCGACGTGTGTCTCGCGCTCAGCCACTCGGGGGCGAACGCGCACACGCTCGCCACGGTGCGGGCCGCGCGCAAGCGTGGTGCGCGCATCATCACACTGTGCAGTTATGAACGAGCGCCGCTCGTCGAGCTCTCCGACGTCGCGCTCTCCACGGGCGCCGTGGGCACCCATCACGCGGTCGACCCGTTCTTCAGTCGACTCGGTCACTCCGTGCTGCTTCAGACGCTCATCGCCGAAGTCGCGGGCTTGCGTTCCACTGCCGATGCCTTCGACATGCGCGAGGTCGTCGCCGACGCGCTCGCCGATTCACACCCGTAAACCACTGCTGATCTGGGGATTGCGCAGTTTTTCCCAGCTCGACAGGCGCACGCCTCCGCCCGTTCACCGGCGCGACACCTGACCCCGAGATGCTGCTCATGTAACCGCATTTCACGCCCGATGTAATGGGCGACAACGGCAGGAGATCGCAGCAGTGCACGTCATACCGCTCGAGGGCAGCTACAACGCACGCGGCATCGGCCATCGTCGCAGGCCCTGGCTCGTACGCTCAGCCGGGCTCGATGCTCTGACCCCCGGCGGCGAGCGCGCACTCCGCGACGCAGGCGTCGACCTCATCATCGATCTGCGCGAGGTATCGGAGCACGCACCGCGCAGCCACGCGATGCCGGTGCGCTCGGTCCCGCTGTACGGCGAGGCCCCACCGAGCGCGGGAACACTCGAAGACGTCTACGCCCGGCTCGTGCGCGAACGCGGTGGACGTGTGACAGCCGCCGTGATCGCCATCGCCGAGCACCCGGGCACTGCCGTCGTGCACTGCACCGCCGGCAAAGACCGCACCGGCCTCGTCGTCGCCCTGGCACGCCTCGCAGCCGGCGACGCGCGGGCCGAGGTCGTCGCCGACTACGCGAGCTCGGGCGCTACGGTGCGGCCCGCTCGTGAAACCATCGCAGCCAATCATCTCGCTGGGCTCGCGTTGTCGGCAGCCGCGCGCGCTGCCGCTGAGCGTCTGCATCTCGACAGCCCCGCGGAAGCACTCGAATCAGCCCTCGATATCGTGGAGGAGCTGGGAGGCGTCGAGCACTACCTGCGCTCGCACGGCGCCACGGCCGAGCACCTCGCCGCACTCGCCGACCGAGCGGATGCGCACGCCGTCGTCGCTACGGGGTCGGTCGCATGAGCCGCGACACGGGCAGGTTCACGGTGCTCCACGTGAGCGACCTGCACGCCACCGAGAGCGGCCTGCTCTACGACGCCGTCGACGGGGTCGGGCGGCTCGAGCGCGTCGCCGACTACGCGCTTGCGACGGGCATCACGCCGGAGGCCGTCGTCGTCACCGGCGACCTCATCGAACGCGGCAATCCTGGAGCGTACCGCGCCATCGCGGCGGCATGCGAGCGCCTGCAGGATCGCCTGGCCGCACCAGTGCTCACCGTTCTCGGCAATCATGACGATGCAATCGCGGCACGAATGCTGCCCGGGCACACCGGTGGGCACACGGCCTCGCACTTCGTCGATGGCTTCCGCGTGGTGCGCCTCGACTCGCGCACCGGCAGCATCGACGCCGATCAACTCGGCTGGCTCGCGCGGGAGCTCACCGAACCGGCGGAGCGCGGCACCATCATCGCGCTGCACCATGCACCGCTCGGATCGCCGCTGCCGACGCTCAGGCGCCAGGGCCTCCGCAACGCCGAGGCGCTGCTCGACGTGCTCGACGGCATGGACGTCCGAGCGATCCTCGCCGGCCATTTTCACCACGGCCTCTCAGCGTCGGTGCGCGGCATTCCCGTCTTCGTCGGCCCGTCGCTCGCCTATCACCAGGTGATGAACGCCGGACCCGATGCGGTTGCCGGGCACGACTCCCCCATGTTCTCGCTCGTGCAGTTCACGGGTGAGGGCGTGAGTGCCTCGGCCATCGCGCTGCACTCCCCCGAACCTCTCTTCACCCAACCCATCATCCGCTCTGCACAGAAAGCGACTCATGTCTCGTAACCGTTCCACCGGCGTCATCGCCGCATTCGCCCTGTCGGCCCTCGCACTCACCGGCTGCGCCGCATCTGCAGACGCCAGCGACTCCGGAGACGCCAGCGCCGCCGACGCCTCGACGATCACCCTGTACACCTCTGAGCCGCAGGAGAAGATCGATGCGATCGTCGCCGCGTTCTCCGAGCAGCACCCCGAGATCACCGTCGACGTCTTCCGCGCCGGCACCGGAGATCTGACCGCGCGCATCGCCGCAGAGGAGAAGTCGGGCGACATCGGCGCCGACCTGCTGCTGGCCGCCGACGCAGGCACATTCGAGGACTACGCGGAGCGCGACCTGCTGCTCGAATACGAATCCCCCGAAGCAGCGGCGATCAACCAGGACCTCGTCGATCCCGAGCACTTCTACGTCGGCACGCGCGTGCTGCCGACAGTCATCGCGATCAACTCGAACGCGATCACCGACGCACCGACCTCATGGCAGGATCTCACCGACGTCGAGTACGCCGGCAAGATCGCGATGCCGAACCCCGACGTGTCGGGTGCGGCTGCGTACAACGCCGCCGTGTGGCTCGACAACGACGCTCTGGGCATGACCTGGCTCAAGGGGCTCGCCGCGAACCAGCCGTTGATCGCCGAGAGCAACGGACCGGTCTCGCAGGCGGTCGCCGACGGCAGCAGCCCCGTCGGCATCGTGGTCGACTCGCTCGTGCGCGATCTCGCCGCGGCCGGTTCGCCCATCGAGGCCGTGTACCCCGAGGAGGGTGTGCCGTTCGTGTCGCAGCCGGTCGGTATCTTCGCCGATACCGCCGAGCCCGAGGCGTCGCAGCTCTTCGTCGACTTCCTCATCAGCCAGGAGGGCCAGGCGATTGCCGCTTCGCAGTCGTACCTGCCGATCCGCGACGACGTCGAGAGCCCGGAGGGCGCACCCGCGACCGCCGACATCACGCTGCTGAACCCCGACCTCGAGACGATTCGCGCATCGCAGGCCGAGGCCGTCGAGACCTTCAATGGCCTCTTCCAGTAATACGCTCACGCGGCTGCCCGCGGGCTCGACCGGTTCTGGTCGGGCCCGCGGCACCGGCCGCACACCCGGAGAGACCTCCATGAAGCGCGCCGGTCTGCGCCTCGACGGCCTCGGCGCCGTGCGCGTCGCCCTGTGGTGCGCCGTGGCCGCCCTCATCCTCGTGCCGATCGCGTCGATTCTCGCGCTCGCCGCGACCGGTGGCGGGTGGTCGGCGCTCGGCGATCCCGACGTGCTCGGAGCCGCCGGCAACTCTCTCGTCTCCGCCGCCGTCTCCGGCGTGCTGGCCGTCGTCGTCGGCAGCGCGCTCGCCGTACTGCTCGAACGCACCGACGTGCCCGGCCGGCGTGCACTGCGGCTGCTCGCGCTCAGCCCGATGCTCATGCCACCGTTCGTCGGGGCGATCGCCTGGCTCAGCCTGCTCGGCCCGTCGGCGGCCGTGAACACGTTCTGGATGGAGCGCTTCGGTGCACCGCTCTGGAACCTGTACGGCGGCGACGGCGTGATCTTCTTGCTGACACTGCACAGTTACCCGATCGCGATGATGATCGTGACGGCGTCGCTGCGACGCATCCCCGCCGACCTCGAGCAGGCGGCACGCATCGCCGGATCTTCGGCGCCGCGCGCGCTCTGGGAGGTCACCACCCCGCTCCTGCGCCCCGCCATGCTCTCGTCCTTCACGCTCATCGCCGTGTCGAACCTCGCCGACTTCGGTATCCCGTCGATCATCGGACTCCCCGAGCGCTACATCACCCTCTCGACCCTCGTCTACCGCTACCTGCAATCGGGCACCGTCGACGACCCCCTCGCGGTGGTCTCGGCGATCGGGTTCGTGCTGCTCGCGATCGCCCTGCTCGGCGTGGTCGTCGATCTGCTGCGCGCGCGCACCCGGGTCGAACTCGACGCCCAGGCCGGAGCGCCCGCGCTGCTCCCACTCGGACGCGCCCGCGTGCCGGTCGGGGCGCTCACAGCTGTCGCAGTGCTCGCGGTCACCGTGCTGCCGCTCATCACGCTCGCCATTCAGTCCCTTCTGCCGGCGCCCGGTGTGCCGCTGAGCCTCGAGACGATCACTCTCGCGAGCTTCGAGCGCGCACTGTCGGCCTCGGGAACGCTCACCGGCATCGGCAATTCGCTGATGCTGGCGACGCTCGCCGCCCTCATCTGCGGGGTGCTCGGGCTCGGGATCGGCACGTTCGTCACCCGCACACGCGCTCGGAGCAACCCGGTGCTGCTCGGGCTCTCGCTGCTGCCGCAGGCGATCCCTGGGCTCGTCATCGCCGTCGCATGGCTCGTGATCGCGCCGAAGATCGGGCTGTACAACACTCCCTGGCTCATTCTCTGCGCTTACCTCACGTCGTTCCTCGCCCTGGTCGTGCAGTCGGTGCACGCACCGCTCTCCGCCACGCCGACCACTGCCGAGGAGGCGGCGCGCATCTCGGGCGCTTCGCGGCTGCGAGCGCTGTGGGACATTTCGTGCCGCATGGCCGTGCCCGCGGCGATCTCCGGGGCGATCCTCGTCGGCCTGACCGCCGTGCGCGAGCTCACGCTTTCCGTGCTCCTGCTCTCCCCCGGTTCGCAGACGCTCGGCGTCGTCATCTTCAACCTGCAGCAGGCCGGCGCCTACAACGCGTCGTCGGCGCTCTCCCTGATCGTCGCACTCGTCGGCCTTGCCGGCCTCGGCCTCACCGCCCGCACTCCACGTTAGGAATCACCGTGTCCTCCGTCGCACTCGAATCCGTCAGTCTCGCCTACCCTGGTGGCCACCTCGGCCTCGCCGACGTCGATCTCAGCATCGGCGATGGCGAGTTCGTGGCGCTCGTCGGCCCCTCGGGATCCGGCAAGACCACGCTGCTGCGCACCGTCGCGGGGTTCATCGCTCCGACCGCGGGCACCGTGCGCATCGGCGACGCCGTCGTCGCGTCACCCGGTCAGAGCGTCGAGCCGGAGCGGCGGGGTCTCGGCATGGTGTTTCAGCAGCACGCCGTCTGGCCGCACTGGAACGTCGGGCGCAATATCGAGTACCCGCTGCGTCGCGCAGGCGTGGCGCGCGGAGAACGCCGCCGCCGGGTCGCCGAGGCGCTCGATCTCGTCGGGCTGCCCGGCTCCGAGCGGCGCAATCCCGCCCTGCTCTCCGGCGGTCAGCGGCAGCGCGTGGCGATCGCGCGCGCCATCGTGGCCCGGCCCCGCGTACTGCTCCTCGATGAAGCGCTCTCCGCCCTCGACGAGCCGCTGCGCGATCGTCTGCGGCTCGAGCTCCGTTCACTCACGCGAGAGCTGGGGCTAACCGTGCTGCACGTCACCCACGATCGCAGCGAAGCACTGGCCCTCGCCGACCGAGTCGTCGTGGTCGATGGGGGTCGCGTGCAGCAGGTGGGCGCCCCCGCCGAGGTGCTGGCGCATCCGGCATCGGCGTTCGTCGCGGGGTTCGTCTCCGATGCCGCGATTCTCCAGGGATTCGTGGACGCCGCCGGCTTCCGCGCCGAAGGCCACCCACTGGCGCTCGCGGCCGAACGACTCGACGGCACGAGCCGCACGTCTCGCGGTGCGGTTGAGCTCGCCGTGCAGCCGGAGCACGTGCGCGCGATCCCGGATCCCGCCGGCTCCGCCACCGTCACATCGTCGCTCTTCGGCCGGGGCGGAGACGACCTGGTGCTCGACTGGAACGGGCTCGCGATCCGATCACGTGCGCACGGCGTGCGTTGCGCGGCGGGCACGCGGGTCCGCGTGGAGATCGAGCGCGCCACCGTCTTCGGGGGCGCCGCCGCCGAAGAGCGCGATCCGGGCGTCTCCTCGCACGCGGGGGTTTCGACTCCCCCAGCAGGCGTCCGGCGCCGACCGGTTAGCGTGGGTGCATGAGCATCCCTGACACCAGCGCAGCGCCCATCGTCATCGTGCGACACGGGGAGACCGATTGGAACATCGGCAGGCGCATTCAGGGTCGCACCGACATTCCGCTGAACGAGCGCGGGCGCAGTCAGGCGGGTGAGATCGCGGAGTTGCTGCACGGCGAGGGGCCCTGGAGCCGCGTCATCACGTCGCCGCTGGCGCGCGCTGCCGAGACCGCGCGCATCATCTCCGAACGGCTTGAACTCCCAGCCGCCGAGGTCGTACCCGACGTCATCGAGCGCGACTTCGGACCGGCTGAAGGGCTGCTCGTCGCTGAGGCGAACACGCGGTGGCCCGGGCTCGATGTGCCCGACGCCGAATCGCCGACGGCGCTCGCCGAACGCGGGGCGTCCGCGTTCGCGCGGATCCTGCGCGACGCCCCCGGTTCGATCGTGGTCGCCCACGGGGCGCTCATCCGCGCCGCGCTCACGGCGCTCAGCGGAGCGGAAGCCCCGCGCATCCGCAACGGCGAGGCGTGGTTGATCGCACCTGCGGCCCACGACCCCGCGTTCGCGCTCCACGGAGACACGCTCACGGCCCATGAGTCGACCGATGCTCGGCCCATCGCGATCCGCCGCCTCGGCACCCCGGCGGAGCAGCACGAGTTCTGACGCCGGCCCCGCTGCCCGGAGGCGCCGAATTCGAGGGGTTCTCGCGAGACCGCGCGATTCACCGCCGATCTCGCCCTCGTGCTGGGCGAGAAGCTTCGTGTTGGGCGAAATTCGGCGGAGTCTGGCTGGGCTTCCCTGCCTACTGAGCCGGGTTCTGCGGCGTCGCCGGCGCCTGCGGAGCGAGCGGTTCGATGACGACGGCCGTACCGTAGGCGCAGAACTCGGTGAAGCTGCCGATCGCGCCCGAATCGAATCGCATCGCGACGACCGCATTGCCCCCGCGCGACTGGGCCTCCGCCCACATGCGATTCATCACTTCCCAGCGCGACTCATAAATGACCTTGGTGTATTCGGGCATCTCTCCGCCGCCCAGTGCACGGAACCCGGCGGTGAAGTTCTGCCCGAAATTCGCCGACCGAACGGTGAGCCCCATCACCTCCCCGAGCACCTGGGTGATCCGGTATCCCGGTACGTCATTCGTCGTGACTGCGAACATAGGCTGGTTCCCTTCACTCGATGCCCCGCTCTCTCCTGCGGCGCCGAGTTCAGCGTAGGCCCTCGCCGGCCACAGCGCCCCTACTGCAGTGCTGAAGTGAGTCGAGCGATGCCGTCGAGCAGCTGTGAGGGCAGTGACTGCTTCTGCCATTCTTCGAGGGTCAGCTCACGAGAGTTCTCGCGATAGTAGGCGGTGACCTCGTCGAGATCGCGCACGAAATCCGCTCCGTGCACCACCATCGAGATCTCCATATTGAGTCCGAAGGATCGCTGGTCCATGTTCGACGACCCGACGACCGCGACCTCCTCGTCGACCGTGAAGTGCTTGGAGTGGAGAATGTAGGGCGGACGGAACATCATGATGCGCACTCCGGCGCGCAGCAGCTCCTCGTAGTAGGAGCGCTGAGCGTGATACACGAGGGCCTGGTCGCCGACCTCCGATACGAAGAGCTCGACCTCGACTCCGCGAGCGGTCGCCGCACGCACCGCGTTCATGATTGAGCCGTCTGGCACGAAGTACGGGCTGGTGATGCTGATCCGCCGCTGCGCGGAGTACATGAGGGCGACGAAGACCTGCAGGTTGTTCTCGCCGGCGTACCCCGGACCGCTCGGCACGATCTGGCAGTCAAGTTCACCCGGCTGCTGAACGGTGAACGCCTCCTCGGTGAGGTTGGTCAAGTACTCGCCGGTCTCGAGATACCAGTCCCCTTGGAACACGGCCTCGAGCCCGAGCACGATGGGCCCTTCGACGCGCACCATGAGATCTTTCCAGTGCAGACCGCGCCGTCGGTTCGAACGCTTGTTGTAGGTGGAATCGACGAGATTCTGCGAGCCCATGAAACCGACCGCGCCGTCGATGACGATGAGCTTGCGGTGATTGCGCAGGTCGGGTCGCTGGTATTCGCCGCGCCAGGGCCGCACGGGCAGCATGTACGACCATTCGGCGCCGATGTCGGTGAGACTCTGCCTGGTGCGCTTCGCTCCCGGGTTGCGCACCGCCGAGATGTGGTCGAGCAGCACGCGCACGGTGACACCGCGAGCCACGGCCTCGCGCATCGCCGCGAACACGTCATCGGTCGTCTCGTCGTGCACGAGAATGTAGAACTCGATGTGCACGTATTCCTCCGCCTCGCGAATGGCGGCGGCCATTCGGGCGAACGACTCCTCGTAATCGATGCACAGCGAGGCCGTATTGCCCTGCAGCATGGGCTGCGCACCGAGCTCGCGACCGAGCTTCACCACGCTGTCGAGACCGGGAAGCATGCGCTCGGGCGGCGTGATGAGCTCGGCTTCCTCTTGGTCGGCGATCTGGGCGACGAAGTGGTTGATCGCTTCCTGTTTGCGTTCGCGCGAGCGTGGCAGTCGCTTACTGCCGATGACGAGGAAGAGCAGCAGTCCCGGCACCGGCAGAGCGAAGATCGCCATGAGCCAGGCCATGCCGGCGGTTGGACGCCGGTTGCGCGGAACGACGAAGATGGCGACAAGTCGAATCAGATTGTCGACGACGAGCACGAACCAGGCCCACACGACGGGCCAATCGAGTCCGAGCCAGTCGAATTCCATCTGGCCCCCTCCGTCACCTCAGCGCATTAAATACGCGAGTACGCGCACGTCCACTGTACCGGGGAACGGAGTGTTTCAGGCTTCGTCGCGAGCCGGCAGCCCGGCCTTCGCGCGCTCCTCGGCTTCGATGCGCTGGTAGGCCTGGCGCTCCGTGCGGTCGGCACGCAGAATCAGCCGCAGCACCAGCCAGAAGAAGATGCCGATCAGCACGGTCGGAGTCAGCGACCAGACCGCGTTCAACCACCAATTGTCCATAGTTCTCCCAGTGTACTTGCGCCCCCGCGCGAAAACCTGGGGAGCTCTGAACGCGACTACTTGACGAGCGGGAAAAGGATCGTCTCCCGGATTCCGAGCCCGGTGAGCGCCATCAGCAGTCGATCCATGCCCATGCCCATGCCACCCGACGGGGGCATGCCGTGCTCGAGCGCGCGCAAGAAGTCTTCGTCGATCGGCATCGCCTCGTCGTCGCCCCGGGCGGCCTCCGCCGCCTGCTGCGTGAAGCGCTCGCGCTGCACGACCGGGTCGACGAGCTCGGAGTACCCGGTCGCCAACTCGAAGCCGCGCACGTACAGATCCCATTTCTCCACAATGCCCGGGATCGAGCGATGGTGACGCGTGAGCGGGCTCGTCTCGACCGGGAAGTCCATGACGAAGGTCGGTCGGGTGAGCCCGTCCTTTACGAAGTGCTCCCACAGCTCCTCGACCAGTTTGCCGTGATTCGGCAGGTGCACCTCGACGCCCTCGGCGTCGGCGATCGCCTGCAGCTCTGCCACGCTGGTCTCCGGCGTGATCTCCCTGCCGGCCGCTTCGGAGAGCGTGCCGTACATCGAGATGCGCTCCCAGTCGCCGCCGAGATCGAAGAGCGTGCCGTCCGCCCACCGCACCACGTGCGTGCCCGCCCGCTCAGTGCCGGCGTTCGCCGCGAGCGCCGCGTTCTGGATGAGCAGCTGCGTGAGGTCGGCGATGCCGTTGTAGTCGGAATACGCTTCGTACGCCTCGAGCATCGCGAACTCGGGGCTGTGCGTCGAGTCGGCGCCCTCGTTGCGGAAGTTGCGGTTGATCTCGAAGACGCGCTCGAGGCCGCCGACCGCCGCGCGCTTGAGGTACAGCTCCGGCGCGATGCGCAGGTAGAGCTCGGTGTCGAACGCGTTCGACTCGGTGACGAACGGGCGTGCCGATGCGCCGCCGTGCATCGTCTGCAGCATCGGAGTCTCGACCTCGATGAAGTCGCGCTCCGCGAACGTGCTCCGCAGACTCGCCATGGTGCGTGCGCGGGTGACAACGTTGATGCGGGCCTGCTCGCGCTGGATCAAATCGAGATAGCGCTGGCGGATGCGCGTCTCCTCATTGAGCTCGGCGTACATATTGGGCAGGGGCGCGATCGCCTTCGCCGCGATCGCCCACTCGCGCACCATGATCGAGAGCTCACCGCGGCGGCTCGAGATGATCTCGCCGCTCACGAACAGATGATCGCCGAGATCGGTGAGCTCCTTGTAGCGCGCGAGCGACTCCTCGCCCACCTCTGCAAGGCTCACCATCGCCTGAAGGCGTGTGCCGTCGCCGGCCTGCAGCGAGGCGAAGCAGAGCTTGCCGGTGTTGCGCTGGAACACGATGCGACCCGCGAGACCCACGGTCTCACCGGAAGCCGTGTCGGGTGTCTGCTCGAGGTGCCCGTGCGCGGCGCGCACTGCGGGAATCGTCGTCGTCACGGGCAGCGAGACGGGGTAGGCGCCGCCGGCGAGGTCGGCTCCGGCGTTCAACCGGTCGCGCTTCTCGAGTCGCACCCGCTTCTGCTCGAAGATCTCTTCGGCGGTCGCCTCCGGGGCGCTCTCTGCGGGTGCTGCGGTCTGCTCGCTCATAGGGGCGGGATCCTCCGGATCGTGTCGGCGTACCGATCCATCCTAGCTTCCGTGGGCGAAGGCCACCCGCGCACGGACGTGCGCACCCGAGAGCATGTTCCCACTCTCCGGCTGCTCACTACATTTCGGGATCGGGCTCCCCCGCGATCAGCTCCTCCTCGACCGCGGCGCGCACGATCCCGGCCACCACGTGATCGGGACGCTCGATTCCGATCTCCCGCAACGCATCGATGCCCTGCCGCACGACGGCACGCGAGAACTCGCGGGCGGCGCCGACGGCCTCGGCGTAGGCTGCGCGATCCTCTTCTGCGACGATGACCGGCTCTGCACCCATTTCGACTGCCAGCGCCTGACCGATGGGCAGCACGGGAGCGGGAGCGGTGACGGCCATGGTCGCCTCGGCAAGCCGCGTGAGATCCAGGCTGGTGCCAGTGAATACCATCGCCGGATGGAGCGCGAGCGGAATCACTCCCGCTGCGAGCGCTGGCGCGAACACGCCGAATCCGTGCTCCGGCGCCGTGTGGATCACGAGCTGCCCGGGCTGCCACGCGCCGGTCGCCGCGAGGCCGGAGACCAGGTCGGGCAATTCGCTGCCCGGCACGGCGAAGAGCACGAGCTCGGAGCGCCGCACGACCTCGGCGACCTCGAGTATCGGCACCCCGGGAAGCAGGGCTGCCGCTCGTTCCCGACTCTCGATGCCCACAGCCGTGATACCGATGATGGCGTGACCTGCGCCCGCGAGCGCCCGAGCGAGCACGGGCCCCACGCGGCCCGCCCCCACGATGCCGATGCCGAGTCGTGACGCGGCAGCCCCCGAGCTCACGCTTCGCTCGTGCGTTCGTCCGTGCCGGCCGCCTCACCGGCCGGGAGTGCGGGCGTTCGTGCGTCGAAAATGCGCTGCGCCTCCGCTCCCTGCACGCGCAGCACGAGCGCTGCGAGCGCGTCGAAGATTTCTCGCGCGGTGCCGAGTTCGATGCCGCGCATCTCCATGCGCACAGGACCGAGCACCGTGTGCGCCGAAATCGAAGCGAGGCCGAGCATGCGGTGCACGAGGGGCCGTCGCAGCTGGATCGACTGCGCCCGAAGGATCGGCATGATCGACAGCGAACGCGTCAGCACACCGCGACGAATGCGCAGTGTCGCATCGTCGTCGCCGGTGTCCTGGAGGAGCAGGCCCGCGCGTCGCCGGCCCCAGAGCAGCACCGCCCCCGAGCGTTTCCCGCCGCGCACGTAGTGCTCTGCCGAACCCGTGAGCCCGTCACGGAGCGACTCGATCTCCTCAGCCTGGCCGCCCGAGCCCGGAAGCAGGGTCTCGATCACGCGGAGCACATCGGCTTCCCGGCCGACGGGCAGTACGACGTTCTGCGTCGCGTTCTGCCCGCCCTGGGCCACGGAGTGCCCCGCCGTGGTGATGCGCACCTTCCACCAGCCGAGCGGTCGCCACAGCAGCGGCTGACGCGCTTCGACGGCGTGAATGCGGCCGAAGGGAATGGACTCGGTGATGGTCGAGGTCAGCCCCGAGCCGGTGCGCGCGGCATCGTCGGTGCGGGAGAGCGTGAAGTTGAAGCCCTTGTTGAACTGCCCGAACATGATGCTCGCCATCACGATCAGCAGCGGAATGATGCCGAAGATGAGGAATGCCTCGAGCACCGCCCCTCCCACGACGATGCCGATGATCAAGAGCACGAGGATGATCGACTCCCACCCGAGGGCGATGCTTGCCGCGAGCCGCCCCACGGGCACCTTCACGAGCGTCTGAGCTTCAAGGGCCCCGGGGTCGATATCGGTGTCGACGAAGTCATGCGCCCGAGCCGTGAGGCTGTCGCTCGCTTCTGAGTACACCGACCCATCGAAACCAACCGGCGCCGGTCCGGCCACTTCGGCGACGGTTCGCTGATCGGCGGCGGCCCCACCGCGTCGACGCGATCCCGACACCTGTAGAATCTGCTCGCGCACCGTCTTCGCGTCTCGGTGGCCGAGGAACGACAGCTCGACTTTGCCCCCTTGGCCGGCGGTGACGACCTCGATCTTCGTGAGGCCGAGAGCTCGCGCGAGCAGGGACCGCTGCAGGTTCACGCTTTGAATGCGCTCGAGCGGCGCACGCCGATGGGATCGGAAGAGCACCCCGTTGCGCACCTCGACGGCAGCATCGGTGATGCGGTAGGTCGCGAACCTCCAGGCCAGCCACGAGAACAGCACGATCAGCAGGAGCACCAGCAGGAGCCCTCCGAGAACGGCGAGCAGCAACCCCTCGGCGACGAGGAATTCGTAGAGATCGACCAGGTCGCGGTCGCCCGAGACGTCGACAGAGGAATCGCCGTCATCCAGGTTGTTGGCGAAGAAGAACTGCACGAAGTGATCGCGGAAATTCGCGAGAATGATGCCGGCGATGACGATCAGCGCGAGCCCACCGCGCAGCAGCGGCGACAGCGGATGCATGCGCCGCCAACCCTCGGCGTCAGAGGCGCCGGGAAGCTGCGCGTCGACTTCGGGGTCGACGGTCACAGGCCCGACCTCCGGGCCTCGGCGAGTTCCACGAGACGATCCCGCAGCTGCTCGGCGTCTTCATGGCGCAGACCGGGCAGATTGACGCCGGTCGCCGCGGACGCCGTGACGAACTTGAGCGTGGCCAGCCCGAGCGCGCGCAGCAGCGGCCCGCGTGTGACGTCGACGAGTTGCAGGCGCCCGTAGGGCACCGCGATCACGCGTTCGAACATGATGCCGCGCCGGAAGAGCAGGTCGTCGTCGCGCAGCAGGTAGCCGATCGCGCGCACTCGGCGAAACGCGAAGATCGCGTTGATCAGGAAGATCAGGATCAGCGCAGGAAGACCGATGCGTAGGAACAGCGGCGCGGCGCCTCCCGTCGAGACGAAGATGACTGCGAAGACCGCGGCCAGTGCGATGACGAATAGCAGGTTCACCGCGAGATCGGCCCACGCGTACGAGGGCGACACCCGCTTCCAGTCGACCCGCTCCGTCTGCCACTCGGCTGCGGACTCCGTTACCTCGACACCACCCGTAGTCATGGCTCCAGCTTACGGCCAGTGCTACCGATCTCGGGTGACGGCCGCATCACGCGGTCCGCGATCCGGATCCATGCCGCTCTCTTCCTCGGCCTCGTCTCCCGGAGGGACGCGGCACCAGTGCTCGACGATCGCCGCGCAGGCGAGCAGGGTCGCGCCGGCCGCGATCACGAGCACCATCGGCAGCCACACGGCGGAGGTTGCCGCCACGCTCCGCCCCGCGAGCGACATCAGCAGCCCGCCGCCGAAGCCACCGAAGAGCGCACCCGCGATCTGGCCGGCGCGAGCCGTGACGAGCAGCCGGACCGCGTGGAACGGGTCGATCGCTCCCGGCTGCTTGCGGATCTGCCGGCGCAGGCGGATGCCGAAGACGAGCAGCACTCCGGCGACGAGCACCAGTGATGCGGCGAGCGACAGCGGAGGCGAGAGCGGTGCTTGGCCACGGCTCGACAGCGCGAACTGCACCACCAGGCCGACGGCGGCGCCCATTGCCGCGGCAGCGAGAGCCGCGAGCGGGTTGCTGCGCTCAATCTTGCGCATCGAGCCCTCCGGTGCTGTCAAACGTGCATCCGTTGCGGTTACCGGCCGCCTCGGTGCGATCGGTCCCGTCGTCGTCGCGCAGCGGAGCGGTGGTGTCGCCGACCCGCTCGAGCAGGTCTGCCACCCGCCCGTGGCCCATGAGCACCGCATTCGGATCGAGATCGAGCCAGGGGGCGAGCACGAAGTCCCGCTCGTGCGCACGCGGGTGGGGCACCTGGAGCCGCGAATCGGCGATGACGCGGCCGCCGAAGAGCACGAGATCGATATCGAGCGTGCGGTCGCCCCAGCGGGTGTCGCGCATGCGGCCGTGAGCGGCCTCGATCGCCTGCATCGCGTCGAGCAGCGCATGGGGGTCGAGCGTCGTGCACGCCGTGGCGACGCCGTTGAGGTAGCGCGGAGCATCGGGGTCTGGCCCCGCCGCAGTGAGGGCGACCGTCTCACGCAGCCGAGATGCCGCGAAGCGGTCGATACCGGGCGTCTCGGCGAGCGCGCGCTGCGCAGCGCGGATCGTCTCGCCGCGATCGCCCAGGTTCGCTCCGAACGCGAAGAGCACGGGAACGAGCTGCGCGATCATGACGCCGCCTGGTTTCTCGCAGCACGCACGACGGTGACCGCGACGTCCGCGAACGGCAGTTCGATGGGCGCGTCGGGCTTGTGCACGGTAATGCGTGCGGAGCGCACCCCGGCGAACCCTAGCGCCACCGCGGCGACCCGCTCGGCGACCGTCTCGATGAGGTCGACGGGGTCTCGTCCGACCGCGTCTGCGATCGCCTCGGCGAGTTCGCCGTAGTGCACGGTGCGCGCGAGTGCGTCTCCCGCAGCTGCGGGCGCGAGATCGACCGTCACCTCCGCGTCGATCACGAAGCGCTGGCCCTGTGCGCGCTCGAACTCGAAGACACCGTGATGTGCGAATACCTCGAGCCCGGTGAGCGTGATCCGGTCCGCTGATTCCGCACTCACGCGCTCGGGCGAAGCGATGCGATGGGCACCGCTCTGCCGGTACCCGCTCTGCTGCGCGTCGCCCCGTCGGGCACTGCTCCAAGCGGCCTGCACGGCGAGCGCTTGGCTTGTACCGCGCACGTCGTGAACGCGCACGCCCCACGCTCCGGCCTCGGCGGCAAGCGCGCTCACCACTGAAGTCGCCAGGTCGCGCTCAGTCGGAGAGGTCGACGGCTCCTCGGCCAGCGCCTCGCCGAGCATGCGCTTGCGCGACGCGCCGATGAGTACGGGGTATCCGAGCGCGCGTAGCTCGGCGAGGCCGGCGAGCAGCTGCCAGCCCTGCGCTCCGGTCTTGTCGAAGCCGAGGCCCGGGTCGAGCACGATGTGGGCGGCGTCGACCCCGGCGGCCACTGCCGCCTCAGCTCGCTGGGAGAGCGCTGCGACGACCTCACCCACGACATCCGCATAGTCGGAGCGCTCGTGGCCTGGGTCGGGAACGCCGCGCCAGTGCCCGATGATGAACCTGACCGCGCGATTTCGACTCGCCTCGGCGGCGACGCCGAGCATGCCGGGATCGTGCAGGCCGCCCGAGACATCATTGATGTAGCGCGCTCCAGCGTCGACCGCAGCGGCAGCGGTGGCTGCGTGGAGCGTGTCGACGGAGACCGCGACGCCCGCCTCGGCGAGAGCGCGAATCACCGGCAGCACGCGCGCCTGCTCGTCGGAGCTCGTCACCGGCATGGCACCCGGCCGCGTCGATTCGCCGCCGACGTCCACGACCTCCGCGCCCAGGCCGACGAGTTCGCGTCCACGAGCGATCGCAGCGTCTTCACGTGCGTACACCCCTCCGTCGCTGAAGGAATCAGGAGTGACGTTGAGCACGCCCATGACGACCGGCCGCGCTCCGGAGCCCGTCACGCGTCGCTGCTCTCTGCTTCGCCGCTCTCTGCTTCGCCGCTCCCTGCTTCACCGATATCTGCTTCACCGATGTCTGCTCCGCTGATGGGTGCACGGCCGATCAGGGCGAAGACCGCTGCTTGCTCCGCAGCATCCGCGAGCGACCCGCGTGAAGCAACGGTGATGATCGTCGATTCGCTCTGGCGCACACCGCGGTCGGCCACGCACCCGTGGCTCGCTTCGAGCACGACCAGCACGCCGTGCGGGTTCAGCCCATCATGAATGGTCTGCGCGATCTGCTCGCCGAGCCGCTCCTGCATCTGCGGCCGAGCGGCGAGCACCTCGACGACGCGCGGAAGAGCGCTCAAGCCGACTACGCGTTCATCTGGTCGATACGCGATATGCGCACGGCCGCGGAACGGCAGCAAGTGGTGTTCGCACATCGACCTGAGCGTGATATCGCGCATCACAACGAGCTCGCCGGTGTCGTCGCCGACCGGCACCGAGTCCGAGAGCAGCACCGAGGGGTCACGGCCCACTCCTGCGAAGAACTCGGCGTAGGAGTCGGCGACGCGAAACGGCGTGCTCGCCAGCTCGGCGCTATCGGGATTCGCCCCGATCGCACTGATGAGCTCGCGCACCGCCGAAGCGATCCGCTCCCGATCCACCGTGTCGCCCATGCAGGCTACTTCGCGCCGTCGCGATCGTCGTCGCCGCCCACACCCAGGTTGCGCGGCGGCAATCCCGGCTCGTCCGTCACCTGCGGGGGAACCGGATTGGGCACCGGGTCCACCGCGATAACCGGGGAATCGGCCGGGGACTCGGGCCCGGGTGCGGCTCCGGGCTCGGGGTCGCCGACCGCGCGATTGTCGGTGCGCACAGACGCGGGCACCTCGATCGGCGGGCGGTTCGAGACCGGGCGGTCGTCGTGCGACAGCCAGGTGGCGCGCGGTGCCAGCTTCTGCACGTTCGTGAAGATCTCGGCAATCTGATTGTGGTCGAGGGTCTCCTTCTCGAGCAGCTCGCGAGCAAGCGCGTCGAGGATGTCGCGGTTCTGCACGAGCACCTCGTACGCCTCGTTGTGCGCCTGCTCCATGAGCTCGCGCACTTCGGCGTCGATGGTGATCGCGACGCCTTCCGAGTAGTCGCGGTTCTGCCCGAACTCCCCCATGAAAGCGCCCGGTTGACCCTGACCGAGCTTGACGGGGCCGACCGTCGCCGACATGCCGTACTCGGTGACCATCTTGCGCGCCGTGCTGGTGGCCTTTTCGATATCGTTGCCGGCGCCCGTGGTCGGATCGTGGAAGACGAGTTCCTCGGCGACACGGCCCCCGAGTGCGTAGGCGAGCTGATCCTGCAGCTCGTTGCGCGTCACCGAGTACTTGTCTTCGAGCGGGATCACCATCGTGTAGCCGAGCGCACGCCCGCGCGGCAGGATCGTGATCTTCGTCACCGGATCGGTGTGATTCAGACCGGCAGCGACAAGTGCGTGTCCGCCCTCGTGATACGCGGTGATCAGCTTCTCGTGGTCGCGCATGAGGCGCGTGCGTCGCTGCGGGCCGGCGATGGAGCGATCGATGGCCTCATCCAGCGCGCGGTTGTCGATCAGCTGGGCGTTCGAGCGCGCCGTCAGCAGCGCAGCCTCGTTCAACACGTTCGCGAGATCGGCGCCCGAGAAGCCCGGCGTCTTACGCGCGACGACCTCGAGATCGACGTTCTTCGAGAGGGGCTTGCCCTTCGAGTGCACCTGCAGAATCTTGAGTCGCCCGGGCATATCGGGAGCATCGACACCGACCTGTCGATCGAATCGACCGGGGCGCAGCAACGCGGGGTCGAGCATGTCGGGCCGGTTGGTGGCCGCGATCATGATGACGTTGGTCTTCGGATCGAAGCCGTCCATCTCGACGAGCAGCTGGTTGAGCGTCTGCTCGCGCTCATCGTGCCCACCGCCCATGCCCTGCCCACGGCGCTGGCCTACCGCGTCGATCTCGTCGACGAAGATGATGGCGGGAGCGTTGGCCTTCGCTTCCTTGAAGAGGTCGCGCACGCGGCTTGCGCCGACGCCGACGAACATCTCCACGAAGTCTGATCCAGAAATCGAGTAGAACGGCACGCCTGCTTCGCCCGCAACGGCGCGCGCGAGCAGCGTCTTACCGGTTCCGGGAGGGCCGTAGAGCAGCACGCCCTTGGGAATGCGGGCCCCGACTGCCTGGAAGCGCGTGGCGTCTTGCAAGAAGTCCTTGATCTCGTGCAGCTCTTCGACCGCCTCGTCAGCGCCGGCGACATCGGCGAACGTGACCTGCGGCGTCTCCTTCGAGACGAGCTTCGCCTTCGATTTGCCGAACTGCATGACCCCGCGGCCGCCGCCCTGCATCGAAGAGAGCATCCACCAGATCAGCAGACCGATGATCAGCAGCGGAAGCAGGAAGCTCAGGAGCGACCAGATCGGGTTCGGCTGCGGCACCTGATCGGTGTAGCCGTCCTTGAGGTCGGCGTCATTCACGGCTTCGACGATGTCGACGCCGCGCGGCGCGATGTAGTAGAAGTAGACCTCTTGCGATCCGGTCTTCTTGTCAGCCTTCTCGAGTTCGAGATTGACGCGCTGATCTCCGTCGATGACCTCGGCGTGCACCGCATCGCCATCGGCGAGCATCTCGAGACCGCGATCCGTCGACACCTCTCGGGTGCTTCCGCCCGACAGCACTGACCAGCCCAGCAGCACGATGATCGGTGCGAGGATCAGATAGAGCAGCGGCCCGCGCAGGAGCCGCCGGCTCTTCGAAGTGCTCTTCGTCGAATTCTCTGCCAAGTCTGGACCTTTCAGAAGGAGCGTGCCGGGAGATCCAGCATCGGTAAGCGTAGCCAATGCCACTGACATCGGTCTGAGCCGCGGGTGCTTGTCCGCTCACGGCGCACTCGGCGCACGGCGCGCGCCTGGGGTTTCGAGAACCTACTCGCCGCCGTAGACGTGCGGTGCGAGCACGGCGACATCGCGCAGGTTGCGATAGTCCTCCGCATAGTCGAGGCCGTAGCCGACGACGAACTCCACCGGAATATCGAACCCGATGTAGGCGACGTCGACGTCGACCTTGAGCGCTTCGGGCTTGCGCAGCATGGTGCAGATGCGCACCGACTTCGCGCCACGGCTCTCGAGGTTCTCCTTGAGCCACGAGAGCGTGAGACCCGAATCGATGATGTCCTCGACGATGAGCACGTCGCGACCGGTGATGTCGGCGTCGAGATCTTTCAAGATCTTCACCACGCCGCTTGACTTCGTGCTGGCACCGTACGACGACACGGCCATCCAGTCCATCTGCGCGTGGAACCGCAGTTCTCGGGCGAGGTCGGCCATCACCATGACGGCGCCTTTCAGAACGCCCACGAGCAGCGGGGGCTCATCGGTGTAGTCGGCCTCGATCTCGCGGGCCAGTTCGGCGAGCCGCTGGTGCAGCTCTGCTTCGGTGTGCAGTACGACGGAGAGCTGATCGCCCAGATGTTTCGCATCCATGGGTCTATTCTTCCATTGCTGAGAGGTCGTCTGCGACATCGGCTCGAGGGCCCGACCGGCGGGGCGACCCCACGCGTCGGGTGAACTCGATTCGGCCGCCGACGCGTGCGACGGTGATGCCAGGCACCTCGATCGTCCCCTGGCCACGCCAGTGCGTGACGAGCGCGGCGATGGCCAGCGTATGCTCCCGGCTCAGCTCGCTGCCGAACTCCGCCTCGGCGACCCTCCGGATGATTCGATGGCGCAGGGCGGCAGGATTCGCCGCGAGCGCGCCGGCGGAGACGGCGATTCCGGCTTCGGCGTGCTCTACTATCTCCTCGATCTGCTCCGTGATCATCGCGTCGAACGCCTCGGCGTCTTCCCGCGCGAGATCCGCGGTGCGAGCGAGGGCGGCGGCCACGCCGGGCCCGAGTTCGCGCTCGAGCAGGGGCAGCACGGTGTTGCGCACGCGCACCCGCGTGTACGCAGGGTCGGAATTCTGCGGATCCTCCCACGCGTCGAGCCCCGCCTCGTGACACGCGGCTTCCGTCGTCGCGCGGGTGACCGCCGGCTCCGCGCCCACGAAGGGGCGCAACGCGACGAGCCCGGTGTCGAGCGCACGGCGCGGAGGGATGCCCGCGAGACTGCGCGCGCCCGATCCTCTGGCGACGCCGAGGAGCACCTGCTCCGCCTGGTCGTCGCGCGTGTGTGCGGTGAGGATCGCGATGGCCCCGAGCTCCCGGGCGGCGCTCGCCAGCGCCGCGTAGCGGGCCTCCCGCGCTGCAGCCTCAGGCCCGCGCGCAGCAGACGCTGACACAGCGACGCGACGCACGACCACCGGAGCGAGGCCGAGCTGCCGCGCCTGATCGGCCGCGCGATCGGCGACCACTGCCGAATCGGTTTGCAGCCCGTGATCGACCACCACCGCGCCGGCCGAGAACCGCTCGCGCGGCGCAGTGAAGGCTGCTGCAGCCGCGAGCGCAAGAGAGTCCGCGCCACCCGACAGCGCGACGAGCAGGAGCCCGCGGTCGGCGCCGTCGCCCGGGCCTGCTGCGCCGTACTCCGCCCGCAACGCCTCTCTGACAGCACGGCGAGTGGCGAGAAGCGCGGTTTGCAGCATGCCTCAACGGTACCGGGCGGCGGAGGTCGGGTAGCCTGGGAGCCGCATATGCACACTCGGCCGCTTGCGGCCGCTCACAGAAAGCACGGAGGAGCGCGCATGGCCGCAGCATTCGACGCTGTTATCGAGATCCCCAAGGGGAGCCGCAACAAGTACGAGGTCGACCACGAGACGGGTCGGGTGTACCTCGACCGCGTGCTCTACACCGGCTTCGTCTACCCCACCGACTACGGCTTCTTCGAGGAGACGCTCGGCGAGGACGGCGACCCGCTCGACGTGCTCGTGCTGCTCGACTACCCGGTGTTCCCGGGCGTCGGCGTGAAGGTGCGCCCGGTCGGCGTGCTCAAGATGAGCGACGAGGCGGGCGGCGACGACAAGGTCATCGCCGTGCAGCAGAAGGATCCGCGCTGGGCGCACATTCAGGATGTCGCCGACATTCCCGAGTACACCCGCAAGGAGATCGAGCACTTCTTCGAGCACTACAAGGATCTCGAGCCGAACAAGTGGGTCAAGGTCGACGCGTGGGGTTCGGCCGCTGATGCCGAACAGCTCATCGTCGAGGCGCAGGATCGCCTCAAGACCGAAGGGCACTGAGTTTCAGGCGCTCATACGCTTAAACGCGAGTGAGGGGCTCGGGATCGCGATGATCCCAAGCCCCTCACTCGTCTCGGCCTGTCTCCCTGATTACGGGAAGACGATGTACCAGGCCGGATTCACGAAGTCGTACCAGCCGTTGTCCTGGTTGGGCCGCATCTCGAAGTGCAGGTGGCAGCCGGTGCTCGCGCCGGTGTTCCCGACGTAGCCGACGACCTGTCCGGCCGACACATAGCTCCCCTGCCCGACGACGGCCCATCCGATCATGTGGGCGTACCGCGTCTGCCAACCGTTCGGGTGGTTGATGGTGACCATGTTGCCGCCGCCACCGCCATCCCAGTACGTCATTGCGATGGTGCCCTCTGCCGCCGCGAAGATCGGCGTGCCGCATCCCGTGGCGAGGTCGATGCCGGTGTGGTCGGGCCGGCCCGGGGGCCGGAAGCCCTCTGACACGTAGAAGCCCGCGGTCGGGTACATCCAGCCGTTCGACCCACCGCCACCGCCCGGTGCGGGAGGAGGTGCGACGCCGCCGCCCGGAGCCGGAGCGCCGCCGCCACCGCCCGGGGCTGGTGCGCCGCCGCCTCCCGGATTGTTCGCGGCTTCCTCAGCGGCACGACGGGCGGCCTCCTCGGCAGCCTTGCGCGCCGCTTCGGCCTCCTTGCGCAGGCGCTCGGCCTCCGCGCGTCTCTGCTCCTCTTCGATGCGCAGTCGCTCCTCGTACCCCTCGACGGTCTTCGTCGTGGTGTCTTTCAGCGCGGCGAGCTGAGTCTCCAGCGTCTTCTGCTGGTCCTCCTGCTCTCTGACCTTGTCGCCCTGGCCTGCCACCGCTTCGGCCGCGGCCACTTCCTTCTCCTGCTGCACCTGGCGCAGCTCTTCGCGTTCCTGCGCTGCCGCTTCCGCTTGTTTGCCGAGAGTGTCGGCCGTATTCGCCGCCTGTTCCGCCTCCTGGGAGAGCGCGGTGTTGCGTTCGGTCGCCTTCGACATGGACGCCATGCGGTCGAGCAGCGCATCGGCGGTGCTGCCGTCGGAGTCGAGGAACATCTCGACGCTGCGATCCACACCGCCCGAACGATACATCTGCGCGACCAGCGCGCCCGCTCGATCGGCGGCCTCGTCGGCCTCCTGACGGCTCTGCTCCGCCTGCACCTCGAGATTCGCCGCCTTCTCCGAAGCCACTGCGAGCGCGTCCTCAGCCGCATGCAGCTCATCGATGGTCGTCGCATGCAGGTTGCGCAACCGGTCGAGCTCTTTCTCGCCCTCGGCGATGAGCGACTCGATCTCCTTGACCTTCTTCGCGGCAGACGACTGATTCTGTTTCGCCGCTTGCACATCGTCCCAGGTGGGCAGGTCGAGGGCCTGGGCGGGGGGCGCGCTGAGCTGACCGCCGACCAGCACTCCGGCGCCGATCGCGCACGCGGCAAGCGCTCCGAGCACACGCCTCATCGTGCTCGTCTTCCGTTTCTGCATCCTGCCCCCATATCGTGCAACGTACGCAGTTCTCCGGCAACGGTAGCATCTCGTTGCGCGACGTGCTCAGGTGGACGGCGCGCGGTCGCTTCCCGAGCCCAGCGACTCCTGGCTCGCATCGATGAGCCGCAGCATCGATCGGTGCAGCGTATCGAGCTCGGCCGGCGTCATACCCAGGCGCTCTGCCATCTGCACGGGCACCTGCTCGGCCCGTGACCGCAGCTGCTCCCCCGACTCGGTGAGCGTGATCTCCAACCGGCGCTCATCGGTCGTGCTGCGGGCGCGGCGCGCGAGGCCCTGGGCTTCGAGGCGTTTGATGAGCGGGGAGAGCGTCGACGCCTCCTGATGCAGCAGCTCGGCGAGGGTGCGCAGATCGAGCGTGCGGTGCTCCCAGAGCGCGAGCAGCACGAGGTACTGCGGGTGCGTAATGCCCATCGGATCGAGCACCGGCTTGTAGGCCGCCACGATGCCCCGGGAGGCGACGGTGAGCGCGAAGCAGACTTGACGCTCGAGCGCCAAGGGGTCGTGCGGATTCATGCGTTCATCTTCGCAGACGTCGTTCATGGCCCCCTTCCCATCGGTGAGATCACGGGCTATCGTGGCCCGAGACCGCCGACAACGGAGTCGCCGGTCGCCTGCTTGCGCCCGGTCGGATCGCGCCAGCTCCAAGTCGCCTGGGATGCCGGGCCAGAGCCTTTCTGCTCGTCGTGCAATGGATCCCCGCTCGTGCAGTGACGAACTGCAGATTTCGTCCTGCACGACGCCGAATCCCCTGTGCCACGTGAACCTACGCGCCATTCAAGCGATTTTCGGATCCACCGGATCGCTCCCCAGAGGAAGGGAACGTACTCACCGGGGAGAGACTCCTCGATGTCGAAACGCTCCCCGGAAAACGACCGATCACCGCCGACGACAACTCACGCCTGGTGCACCAGTAAACCTTGCTGTGCAGACCGAGCGAAGACTGTCCATGCAGCCGCACCTTGTATTCGAACCAAAACCCCGGTCAATGAAGGTGAATTCATCATGCCGAGCATCGACTCGGCGCTTCTCACCGTAAGTGTTCGTGACCCGAAACACTCGCATAGCCTCCATAGTTCGCTTTCGGTCCGCCGCCTCGAGGCACCAGAAGTTCAAGGGCGGTAAGAATCACGTATGCGTCGACAGTGTGAACATACAGCGGGCGGAGACGAGTTTGTGCAGATGACGCGACAAGTTCCAATAGTCATACGTCGTGCAGACCTCATTGCTGGTGCGTCGCTTAGGCGAAAACGTGCGCATTCTCATATGCGACAGGGCTCGAATGGAGCAGTCCGAGGTAAAGAAGGGTGGGTCTCACGGAACAGTAAACCAGGGCTGCACCCGTCGCGCGGCTTCAATGAGCTGCATACTGAAAAGTTTGGAATATCAACTCAATTTGATCCGAAACGTAGCTGATTCTCTTCACGCTTCCAGTGAAGCCTAGGTGGCGTCCTACAGTCAGAAACGCAGCTGCTCAAGTTGCTTCAGCTGACAAACAATGGAGTTGTTAACTATGTCTCGTCTCAAGAAGGCGTCAGCCGCCGCGGTGGTTGCAGGAGCAATCGTATTCGGATCTGTCGCCCCCGCTAACGCGATTGTGACCACCTGCCCCGGCGTTGGAGGCACGTGGGATTATGGCGTTACCAACATCGTTTGGTCGAAATTCTTGTCGAACAAACTACACCGATCCACCGCGGGTAACTCGCTCGGTGACTGGCGCAGCGCCAACACACAGCCCGGCCGGTGGGCGAGCGTCTCGATCAGTGCTACTGCGTTCAACAACCGGGCTTACTGCGCGAATATCTAAGTCTGGAGGAGGGTCGTGCCGGACGCTACTGTTCGGTACGACCCGCTGTCAAATGCCTAAGTTGAACCGTTCCCTTGCCGCGATCGAGGCAGTGCTTTGCGCCTCGTTGATTCTGACTGGCTGTGTTCAGTCCGCTCCAGACGATGAACCGGAGCTCTCGTCGAATGTTGTGGATGCGCCGAAGCCTCCCGAGTTTTCTGGCCCTTATGCCTCTCTCTTGACCGAGATATGGCAGAAGACGGACAGTGACTTCGTGCGCGGTGTGATCGAAGACGGCGCGGTTTCCGATCAAGAATGGGCCGAGACCTCATACCGCCTCGAGCAGTGTCTTCAAGACAACAACATCGCTTTCCTCGGCGTCAAAGAAGACGGAACGTATGGATTCAAAGCCGATGGTCGTACCCAGGAGGAGATCGAACCAATCCTTGTCGACTGCGAGGAAAGGAGCGGCGAATCCTGGATCAACATGCTTCGTTTAGCTCAGCAGACGAATCCGAGTAACGAGCCCCCCGAAGCGATCGTGCGAGAATGCATGCTTCGTATTGGAGTGGTCGAGAAACCGTACTCCGCTGAAGAGTATCTATCGGACCAGGAGACTTTGGACTTCCCCCTCTCGAAAGATGGCCCCGGCATGGATGGCTTCTGGGCGTGCAACGCTGACCCCCGAATCGAAAGTTTCTCGCCCGAGACAAGCCTCCAGGACTCACATTGATGGGATTGAAAGTAATTCGCCCTCGATTCGCGAGATCATTCGGCACTCTGTCTCTCATACTTCTGGGAGCTATAGCGTGCGGTTCGCTGGGTGCAGCAGGCGTAGCGTTCACTCTTCATCCCGCAACTCCGCCATCGCTAGCTGAACCTGACAGTCTTGAAGAGTTCCCTACTGTAGAAACAACTTTTGCAGATGAGCGGACGGTTGAGATTTCATTGATTCAGTCCGCCTCGAGAACCTTGACAGTCGAAGGGTCGGGGGTGGTCACCTCCAATACGTGCCTGCCACTTGAAGCAATCGTTTCAGGAACGGTTGCTTACAGCGTCAACGAAGCGCCGGTCCTAGCTCTCGCCTCCTCCATTCCCATGTGGAGAGAACTGCGACCCGGTGATCGAGGTGCGGACGTGGAAGCTCTCCAAAGCGCTCTTGCCGCACTCGGTACTGGTGTCCAGGTCGACGGAGTCTTAGGCCACGACACACTCGAGGTGATCGCGGGGTTCTACCTGGAAGCCGGCTACTCCTTAGAGACGCTCGATTCTCTACCGAGCAGCCGTCTGCTTTGGCTTCCTACGCCCTCGGTGGTACCAACGACGTGTGCGATGAACGTCGGCGACAAGCTTGCCGGGAGCACCGACTTTGCGACCGTCTCTGGAGGGCTGGCTTCGGCGCAAATTGCATACCCTTCCAATTTCGTGCCCGGCCCGCGAGTACTTTTGGTCAATGACAAGGTGCTCGAGATCGATGCCCACGGCGCCGTGTCCAATGCAGACTTGCAGCTCATCTCTGGGATTCCCGGCTATCAAGATGCCATCAGAACTACAGAACCTGTACCACTTACCGGCGTATGGAGTCTTGCCGAGCCTGCTCGTGCCGTTTCGGTGCCTGCCGCCGCCCTGAGCCACATTGAGGGACAGGAGGCCTGCATATGGAATGGGTCCGAGGGATACGCCGTCACGCTTCTCGGCTCCCAACTCGGGCAGTCGATCGTGAAGAGCGCGACCGATACCGACTTGCCGTCGACCGTAACGATCAACCCCAAGAACATCCAAGCGGAGTGTTGAGAGTGGGCCGCGCAACTGACTCACTTGTGACCCTGTCTACGGTCGGGCATCGCTTCCCGAGCAGTCCATGGCTTTTTCGAAACGTGAATGCCTCGTTTCGCGCGGGCACTGTCCATGCGTTGACCGGGCCATCCGGCTCCGGCAAGTCCACTTTGCTCCATCTAATCGCGGGATGGGAGAAACCTGTTGAAGGCAAAATCGAACGAGCGGATCCCATCTCTATCCGTTGGGTGTTTCAGAATCCTCACGGAGTGAAGGCGAGAAGTGCTCTCGATCACGTTACGCTCCCTATCTTGGCGCGAGGCGTCAGGAGGCGAGAAGCCGAGGAAGAAGCATGGCAGTACCTTGTCCAAGTCTCCTTGGAGCACGTGTCAAGTCTTCCGTTCTCGGCACTTTCCGGTGGAGAGGCTCAGCGACTCATGCTGGCGCGGAGCCTCGCGGCGAAGCCCGACCTGCTTCTTGTCGACGAGCCCACTGCACAACTTGATATGGCAACCGCCACCACCGTGAACCGAGCTTTGTCAGACCTGTCAGGAGGAGCAACAACGATCATTGTTGCGACCCACGATGCACGCACGGTCGAGTCTTGCGACGAACATCTCGCTCTTGATGGCTTCGCTACCCGGGCATCAAGGGATAACAGGGCCGAATCTGAGTCGCCATGAAACTCAGTAGTGTTTTCAGTGAGGCCTGGCGGAACATCGGAACGAACACATCGCGTTTTTTCCTCATTGGAGTATCGCTATCGATCGCAGTAAACGCTCTAACCATTGCGGATCTCACTGCCAGCAAGCAAGTCTTGCATTCCGCCTCCGAGTATCGAGCGGCTCGTGCAAACGTTCTCAAATTGCATGCGCCAGGTTCCATCAACGGAACCAGATGCGACAGTTTCACAGTGCTGGCGAGTAGTCGTTTAAGGTACTCCTCGTCCACCTAGTTGGTACTCGGTTCCGGGAAGAGGGTACTGGCCCGCAGCATTACCCGCCTTGGGC
>NZ_JBFBML010000021.1:0-38290 GCF_040687075.1 Leucobacter sp. NPDC077196 | reverse complement strand
GGGAGGATGGTGAGGTAGAACCATCCCAAGAGGGAGAACGCGACAACTTGGAAGATTGAGTTGATCGCTACGAGGACCGCGGCAGCTTCACGGTCGCCACAGGCGAGATCATTCCAGATAACGACCATCGCGATGCAGCGGGCGAGCCCCACGATAATCAGCCCGGTACGGTATTCGGGGAGATCGGGAAGAAACATCCATGCCAGAGCAAACATCAGGGCCGGCCCGATGACCCAGTTCAGCGCGAGCGAAGAGATCAAGAGTTTCCTGTCCCCGGCGACGGCTGCGACCTTGTCGTAGCGTACTTTCGCGAGAACGGGGTACATCATGATCAGCAACGCCAGAGCGATGGGGACCGAGATCCCACCAACTTCGAGGTGCGCGAGCACCGTAGAAACGCCAGGAATGAACCGTCCCAGTAGGAGGCCGGCGACCATGGCTAGCCCGATCCAGAGCGGTAGCCAACGGTCGAGCGTTGACAGCTTGCGTGTCGCAGATGGTGCGGTGGGGGTCGTTCGGGTGCTCATGCGTGGAGCGCCTCCATTTTTTCGACGATGACAGGCTCCGGGTGGGCATCGGTGACGGTAATGGTGGTTGCGAGAGTCATGCGAAAACCTCCTCGGACCGCGGATGGGTATCCATCATGTGATCGAGAGTGCTGAGGAAGTGTTGGGCGTCCTGGGCGGCAGCGCAGCCCGTCCCGGCAGCGGTTATGGCTTGACGATAGGTGTGGTCGACCAGGTCGCCTGCAGCGAACACCCCTGGGATGTTGGTGCGGGTTGATGGATGTGCGACTTGCACGTACCCATCGGCGTCTGTATCAATGGTGCCCGTTACGAGCTCCGAACGCGGGTCGTGGCCGATTGCGACGAATACGCCGGTGACCTCGATTGTTCGTAGCTCACCCGTTTGCGTGTCGCGCAGTGAGACTGCTCGCACCGATTCCTCTCCGGTGAGTTCCGCGATCTCGCTGTTCCAGGCGACATCGATTTTGGGATGGTCGAGGACTCGCTGCGCCATGATCTTGGATGCGCGGAACTCGCTGCGCCGGTGCACGATCGTGACCTTCGACGCGAAGCGAGTAAGAAAGAGTGCTTCCTCCATCGCTGAGTCACCTCCACCGACAACCACGATCTCCTGATCTCGGAAAAAGAACCCATCGCACGTCGCACACCACGACACCCCGTGGCCCGTCAGCCGCTCCTCGTCAGCAAGATGCAACTTCCGGTAAGCCGACCCCATAGCAAGAATGACGGCACGAGACTGGTACGTGTCTCCCCCACCGGTCACTGCTGTTTTGAGTGAACCGGTGAGGTCGAGGCTGGCCGCGTCATCGACAATGATGCGGGCACCGAATCGCTCGGCCTGGGCGCGCATCGATTCCATGAGGTCAGGTCCCTGAATACCGTCGACAAACCCGGGGAAATTCTCGACTTCGGTGGTGGTCATCAACGCGCCCCCGGCGCTGATCGATCCGGCAAGAACCACGGGTGCGAGTCCCGCACGAGCGGCGTACACCGCTGCGGTATAACCAGCCGGGCCAGACCCCACGATCAGAACGTCAACTTCTTGATTAGACATGCATCTATATTGACACAGATCGATACAGAGTGTGACCGTCCACGATGAATTTTGTGTGCTGCCGATCCGCTCGGACCGATTGCAGCCTCGCGTACGGCTCAGGGAACACCATGCGTCATCGGGATGTAGGCTAAACGCGCGTCCTTTACCGCCGCTCCCTTACGTGCGCTGACCCGTGAGAGGCTTCTGGCTTCCTCAGTCAGTCCTTCTGGTCGGCTAGTAGATCGCTGTGGCCGTGCAGTGTGCCTGTCGCGAACCCGATAGTCACGGGTTCTGATGCCCCGCAGCACGAAGCGTGGGATAGTCACGCGCCGGGCGACGACGCATTGGGAGGAGCGGGTGACGGTGTGTGCGTAGAACACGCTGCGGTGTTGGCCGCGTGCACGGCGGGATTCTGATCACGGTGGGCGGCTCCTAAGCATCGTGGATCACGATGAACTGCCCTATGTTCCCATGTCGTGATGCATGAGCCAGTGGCAGTGGCACATGTAGGGCCAGTCGAGGTCGGTGCTGTGACCGAACTCGGCGTTGAGGAGGAACAGGCTCATCAGTCCGCGGCCCACCTACGCTTCGGCGGTGCCGTGGGCGTGCGGGTGGTACCAGCAGGTCGCTGCCGCCTGCTCGACCTCCCACTCAGCGATCCATTCCTCGCCGGGGATGGGCCGGTGGGGCCGACGTCGTATTGCGCCGGGAATTTCACGCCATGCCAGCGCACGGTCGTCGTCTCGGGGAGCTCGTTGCGCACGACGATGCATATCCGATCGCCCTCGGTGGTTCGCAGCGTGGGGCCAGCGAAGGCGCCGTTGTAGCCCCGCTCGGCGCGAGGATGGCTTCAAACTGCGGCGTTCATCCGCTCAGCGCGGCTCCATGCTACGGCTCGGGGGTGGTCTCGTGTGGAGCGGCGGGGCTCTGGATGGGGTCGATGCGCTTCCTGCCGTGTCCGCCTCGGGTGAAGGCACGCAGTGTGAGCCACATAAAGAGGGCGAGGCCGGCGATCTGGCCGATCAGCCCGGCCGGCCTGCCGTCGCCTGCGATCTGCGCGGTCTCCCCGGTGAGACCCGAGGCCATGATGCCGAAGGCGACGTAATTGTTAACGATGTGGATCGCGATCGCCGCCTCGAGGCCGCCGGTGCGCCAGGTGAGCCAGGCGGAGACGACGCCGAGCAGCCCGACGGCGAGGAGCCCCCAGATGTCGTAGATATGGAGGAACGCGAATCCGATCGAGGGGATGAGGATCGCGAACCAGGGGTTTCTGAGCCACGCCCCGAGCACTTGCATGAAGAGTCCGCGGAAGACGACCTCCTCGGCGGTGGATTGCAGCGGCACCAGGATGAGCACGAGCAGCATCGACAGCACGGCGGCGCGCGCGTCGAAGACCGTGTCGCTGGTAGCAGCTGCGGCATCGGTGGCGGGATCGAGGAGCGCGCCTGCGGCGATGCCGACGAGGTTCATGACGGCGATCGCGAGCACGGAGACGCCGAGCAGCCTGCCGAGGAGCCCCCAGCGCATACGGGTGGCGACCGACCAGATCCGGCCGGTGGGTCGCATGCCCATGACGAGCATCGCGAGCAGCACGGCCGGGAGCATGATGATGATCGACACCATGCTCACGAGCACCGACACGGGCCGCTGGGTGTCGAGTGCGGCGGCGGTGCCTGCGGCGACCTGCGTGGGGTAGTCGGGATCCGTGAGCATCAGCACCGGGATGACGGCCACCGTGACCACCACGGTGAGGATGCCGAAGAACACGCCCGAGAGCAGGAGCAGGGCGAGCGGCTTCCACCACCGGTAGGCGGGGGCGCCGCGCAGCAGGCGATGGTAGTCGAGCGGTTCGGTCTTCACGGTGCGCAGCTGCTGCGACCCCCGCGCCCAGCCCCAGGACGGCGGCACCGCAGACGGCGGGCGCGGCTCGGGTGCGGGACTGGACATGCTGGGGTCTGCAGCTGCGGGTCAGGCGGTGGCGTTCGCCGGGTCTTGGGCGGCGCGGTAGCGGCGGGCGCGCACGAAAAAGGCGATGCCGGCGACGAGGAACACGAGGAGGACGACGAAGGTGACGGTGCTCGCGATCACTGCGTTCGGGCGCTCGGCGGTACCGGCGAAGAGCTCCCCGAGCTTCATCACGTTCATGGCGGTACCGGCGATGCCGAGGAGGGCGATCGCGAGGGCGGCGTGGAGCGCGTGCCGGCGGGCCTTCGGCGCGCGTGAGATGAAGGCGGCGATGAGGATGAGCACGCCGAGCGCTGCGGGGATGAGGGCGGTCAGGCTGCTCGCGTCGGAGGCGACGTAGGCGATCACGCCGGTGGCGGTGAGGATGCCGCCGACGGCGAAGGTGAGTCCGGTCATGGTCATTGTTCCTTTCGCGGACGCCGCAGGGGTTCTGGGCCGCGCCGGGCGCCCGGGGTGTGTCCTCCCCTGCCCCTGGTTCGGGGAACTGTGAGGGGTGCGGGCCTCGCCCGTACTCTACATGATGTAGTTGTAAGCTCGTGGGTATGCTGACTGCCCCGTGGAATCTGATCCTCACCGTCGTCTTCGCGTTCACCGGGGTGTACTGCCTCGTGCGCCTCATCGCGCATCGACCGTCGGCTGGGGCGCCGCGCGGCCCGGTGCTCGAGTCGCTGGCGATCCACCTCATGCACCTGGTGATGAGCGCCGGGATGATCGCGATGTGCTGGATGATGTCGATTCCGGCGGCATCGAACTGGGCGCAGATCGTGGTCTTCACCGTGCTCGCGCTCGCGCTGATGCCGGGACTCTGGAAGGCGGCGCTGTTGGCCCGTCGCGTGGATCTCGCCGGGCACATCTGGCTCGCGGCCGCGATGGTGTGGATGATCGCGGTGATGCCGCTGCTCATGGCGGACATGAGCAGCGGGGAGCATGGTGGCGGCCACGGTGAGGCCGCTGACGGGGCGATAATGATGGCGATGTCGACCCCGCTCTGGGTCGACGTGCTGAACGGGGTCTTTGTCGCAGGCAGTGCGGCGATCGCGCTGTGGTGGACGTACCGTGCGGCGACGATCCGCGGCGAGCGGCTGCATGCGCTCTGCCACTGCCTGATGGCGGCGGGTATGGCAGCGATGCTGCTGCTCATGAACGGGTAGCGGCTAGGGCGCGACTTCGAAGAGGGCGGGCCAGAGCAGCAGTGCGAGCGGGCAGCCGACGAAGCTGACGATGTTGAGCAGCCAGTGCGCGATGATGAGCGGCAACGACCGCCCCCAGCGGTGGTACACCCAGCCGAAGAGGAGCCCCATCACGATGTTGCCGATGAACGCGCCGATGCCCTGGTAGAAGGGGTAGCTGCCGCGCAGCAGCGCGCTCGAGACGATGGTGGCGAGCGGGCCGACCCCGAGCCGGCGCATGCGATCGAAGAAGTAGGCGACGACGATGAGCTCTTCGCCGAGGGCTGCGCGCAGAGCGGAGAGGATCAGCACGGGCACTATCCATCAGTAGGCGTCGAGAGCGGTCGGCACGACGTTCGCGTTGATGATGCGCGAGAAGAGATAGAACACGAGTCCCGGGATGCCGATCGCAGCCGCGAGCACGACGCCCCAGCCGGCGTCGGCCAGCCACCACTGGCCGCTCTTGCCGGGGAGCCGGCCGAGGCCGAGGTTCCCGAGGCGCGGGGCGGCACTGCGCCAGAGCAGGTACGCCACGAGTCCGACGGGCGCGAGTTCCCCGATGAAGCCGGGCAGCTGGTAGGCGAGGTCGAAAAGGGACTGCTCGGCGAGCGGCCGGTTGATCGTGGCGGTCTGTGAGGCGAGCACGGTCTCTTGGCTGAGGCGGCGCAGGATCGTGATGATCGACTGCACGCCCGCGTAGCCGAAGGACAGGGCGAGCACGATCGTGAGCTCCCAGCGCAGTCGGCGCTTCGAGATCGGGGCGACGTCGAAGCGCGCATACTGGGGCGGTCGCATCTGGGGCACCCCGGCTAGGCCCTGCGGCGGTAGTTCTGCAGCCGGAGGCTGTTGAACACGACGAGCACCGAGGAGAGCGCCATCGCACCGGCAGCGATCAGGGGGTTCAGGAATCCGGCGGAGGCGATCGGGATCGCGGCGAGATTGTAGCCAAACGCCCAGCCCAGGTTCACTCGGATGGTGCGCAGGGTACGCCGCGACAGCTCGATCGCCTCGGGGATCACGGCGAGATCTTCCCGCACGAGGATAATATCGGCCGACTTGAGGGCGATGTCGGTGCCGGAAACGACGGCAAGGCCGAGGTCGGCGGCGGCGAGGGCGACGGCGTCATTGATGCCGTCGCCGACCATGGCGACACGCTCCCCCGCGGCTTGCAGCTCGCGGATCGCATCGGCCTTCTCGGCGGGCAGCACTTCGGCACAGACGCGGTCGATGCCGAGGGTGCCGGCGATCTCCTCGGCGACGACGCGGGAGTCGCCGGTGAGCAGCACCGTGGTGAGACCCTGCTGCCGGAGCGCCTGGATCGCAGCTCGGGCATTCAATTTGATGGTGTCGGCGAGGCCGAAGCGTCCGATGAGGCGTCCCGCCTGGGCGACGAACACGGCCGATTCCGTGGGGTCGGCTTCGCTGAGGTAGACGCGGGCGGCACCGGTGGACACGCCCTGCTCGTTTAGGTAAGCGAGGCTGCCGATCATGACGGTGTCGCCGGCGACGGTGCCAGAAGCGCCCCGGCCGGGTACGGCGACGAAGTCTCTGACGGGGTCGAGGTCGGTGATCTGCTGATTCGCGGCCGCGACGATGGCTCGGGCGATGAGGTGCTCAGACCCTTGCTCGACTGAGGCGGCGAGGCGCAATAGCTCGTGCTCTGCGACGCCAGGGACGGTGGCGATGCTGCGCACGCTCATCTCGCCGGTGGTGAGGGTGCCGGTCTTGTCGAGCACCACGGTGCTGATCGTGCCGCTCGCCTCGAGCGCGTCCTGCCCCTTGACGAGGATCCCGAGGCTGGCGCCGCGGCCGATGCCGACCATGAGCGCGGTTGGGGTGGCGAGCCCCAAGGCGCAGGGGCAGGCGATGATGAGGGTGGAGATGCCGATCCCGAAGGCTTCCTCGAAGGAGCGGCCGGCGAGCATCCACCCGGCGGTGACGAGGATGGCGAGGACGATCACGCCGGGCACGAAGTAGCGGGTGACGCGATCCACGAGGGTCTGCACGCGCGCTTTGCGTGCCTGGGCTTGCTCGGCGAGGGCGGCCATCTGCGCGAGCTGGGTGTGCGCACCCACGGAACTCGTGCGCACCTCGAGGCGACCGTTGATGCTGATTGTGCCGCCGATCACGGTGTCACCGCTGCCGGCTGCGACGGGGAGCGGTTCGCCGGTGAGCATACTGGCGTCGATGTCGGAGAGGCCCGCGATCACGATGCCGTCGGCGGGGAGGGTTTCGCCGGGGAGCACGACGAACACGTCGTCGACGCGGAGTGCCGAGGCGGGCACAATCTCCTCGGTGCCGTCGCGTTGGATGCGGACGTGCGTGGCGGCGAGCTCGCTCAGGGCGCCGAGCACGTCGCCCGCTTTACGGCGGGAGCGGGTTTCGAAGTAGCGGCCCGCGAGCTGGAAGGTCGTCATGCCGGCTGCGACGTCGAGGTAGATGGCGTTCGCCCCCTCTGGGGTGGCGCCGATGCCGAGCCAGTACCCGGCCCCGCTCCCTTCGATGCCGAACAGCAGCGTCACGACCGACCAGCCGAAGGAGGCGGTGATGCCGAGGGAGACGAGGGTGTCCATGCTGACGTCGCCATGGCGGAGGTTTCTGAGGGTGGCCTTGTGGAACGGCCAGGCCGCCCAGGTGACGATCGGGACGGCGAGGGCGACGCAGAGCCACTCCCAGCCGGGGAAGCGCCACTCGGGGACGAGGGCGAGCACAATCGTGAGATCCATGAGCGGCACGGTGAGCACGGCGGCGAGGATGAGCCGTCTGCGTAGCGAGGTGATGCGTACCTCGGTGGCGCGCTTCGACCAGGCGTCGTCGGCGTCGTCGTGGATGCGGGCGCCGTAGCCGGCTTTCTCGACGCGCTCGAGGGCCTCGCTCGCTCGCGCGGTGCCGAGGCCGGAAACGATGGCGCGCTCGGTCGCGTAGTTCACGCTCGCGGTGACGCCGTCGACCTTGTTCAGGGCACGCTCGACGCGGCCCGCGCATGCGGCGCAGGTCATGCCTGAGACGTCGAGCTGCAGTGGCTCGGCGATGTCCGTGGCCGTGTTCACGGCTGGGGCTCCTCGTCGCTCTGGGGCGCGGGCCGTCTGGGGCCGGTGGCCTGGCGTCGGTTGGAGAGGGTTTCGAGCATCTTGTTGTAGTCGTCGAACTCCTCGTCGCGGCCGGAGTCCATGTGCCGATCCTTGCGGCGGGCCTCCTTCGCGTCCTGCCGCGACCATTGGATGCCGAGTGCAATGATGACGAGCAGCAGCGGCAGCTCGCCGCCGGCCCAGGCGACGCCGCCGCCGAGGTACTGGGAGGCTTGGAGGTCTGTCCAGGGCAGCCCGAAGTAGAGGTAGAAGTTCTCTGCGATCCACTCGCCGTCGGCCATCATCAGGATCACGCCGAAGAAGGCGTGGAACGGCATCGCTGCAAGTACGAAGCCGAGTTTGCCGATGTGCGGGAGGGGTCGAGGCGGCCGGTCGACGCCGATCACGAGCCCGTAGAAGAGGTATCCGGCGATGATGAAGTGGATGTTCATGAGCTGGTGTGCCCAGTGGAAGCGCATGCCCTCTTCGAAGATTCCGGTGAAGTAGAGCCCGTAGTAGGAGCCGACGAAGAGCGCGAACACGAACAGCGGGTTGAAGACGAAGCGGAGCACCTTCCAGTGCAGCACCCAGGTGATCCAGTGGTGCAGGCCTGCGGGCCTCGTCGGGTCGGCGCGGGTCGCGCGCAGCAGCAGGGTGATGATGCCGCCCATCACCAGAAGGATCGGGGCGAGCATGTTCAGGCTCATGTGCACGATCATGTGCGTGCCGAAGTCGGGAGCCGAGTACTTCCCGAAGCCGGAGCTCGTTGCGAACACGATGACGCACCAGCCGCCGATCCACGAGATCGTGCGGCCAAGCGGCCAGGTGTCGCCGCGTCTGCGCAGGACGCGCACGGCCCAGAGGTAAGCGGCGACGGCGGCGATCGCGAGCACGATGAAGAGGACGTTGGGCCGCCAGTGTGTGAACCAGACGAGCAGCGACGGCGGCTCATCGACGTTGAAGCCGAGGAACACCTGCGAGATCGTCGTGGGCTGGAAGTAGTGGGGCGGCGGGATCCTCGTCATCGCTGCGGTGATCCCGATCCAGCCGGTGATCGCGAGGGTCGCGATGGCGGGCGGTAGGAGCGCTGGCTGGGCCGGGTTCGCGCGCTGCGCCGCGCGCCAGCCGAGCAGAGCGACGATGAGGAGTGCCAGGCATGTCCAGCGGGCGAGGATCTGCCACCCGGTCTCGGAGTCGAGGAGGCCAGATCCGGCGAGCTTGAACCAGGTCAAGAGTACGTCGGTGGCGACGATCAGCGGGATGCCGACGAGCACGAACCTGGTGAGTCGGGTAACGATGACCGGGTCGAACCTGCGGCCCTGCGCGGCGCGGATGGCGGCGATGATGATGACGCCGAAGACCGCGCCGGTGGCGAGGGTCTGGTAGGTGCCGGCGTCGCTGCCGAGGTCGTGGTTCGGGCCGACGAGGATCTGCCCGACGACGACGGGGGCGAGGATGCCGAAGCAGGTTGCCCAGAGTGGGATGAGGAGCCCTGTCCAGCGGGTGACGAACTGGCAGACGAGCGAGGTGATGACGGCTGCGAGCAAGGACACCGTCCAGGCGCGCGGGAAGGCGCTCGTCTCGTAGAGGAACGCGAATGCGCCCGGCTCGCTGAGGCGCGCGAAGGGCATGCCGCTGCTGTCGAGCGCTTCGAAGACCACCATGGCGGCCGACACCATCGCCCAGGAGACGGAGGCGATGCGCAGCACGGTGAGCTCGAGGCACGGCTCGATCCGCTTGGCTTGTTTGCCGCGGGCGTCGCGGAAGAACAGGAGGTACAGCAGGGCGCCGAGGGTGAGCATGGCGGCGAGATCGCCGAGGCCCTGGCCGAACGCGGTCGGCACGGCGACGTCGAAGCCGGGGAAGGTGAGGTAGATCTGCTCGTAGGCGGTCGGTCCGATGCGGAGTGTGGCGATGATCGGGGGGACAATGATCGCGATGATCCCAAGTGCCACGATCGCCGGAGCGAGGGCGGTGCGACGTGGTGGGCGCTCCCCCGGTGTCCCGGCGGGCGCGATCGGGATCGCGCTGCTGCTCATCGTGCTCGCTCGCGGACGGCGGTGAGTTCGAAGCCTGCCTCGCTGACGGCCGCGGCGAGGGCATCGGTGCTGAGGGGGTGCGCGGCGTGCAGGATCGCCCGCCCGGAGGTCACGTCGACCTCGACGGTGTCGACGCCGCTGAGCGCGCTGACTGCCGTGGTCAGCGTCTGGGCGCAGTGGTCGCAGGTCATGCCGCTGACGGTGAGCTCCTGCTTGCTAGTCGCGTCCATCGCCCGTCGTCCTCTCCTCGGAATACTCGTATAAGACTACAAGATGTAGACGTATGGGAGCTTGGCGCGAGCGGCCGGCGCGCCGGGATCAGCGCAGCTGGGCGGCGGCGTGCATACCCTGCGGGATGCGACGACGCCGCGGGGTCGGCCAGCGCTTCCGGGTGAGGCGCTGGGCGCGGAGGGTCATGCCGACGTCCTGGGTTGCGGCCGCGAGAACGATGAGCGCATTCGCGAGGTGCGCGGCGCCGACCTGCCGGGCGGCGGCGTCGTCGGCGGCGAGCTCGATCTGCACACGGGTGGCGCGCTCGAGCGCTCGGCTGGCACGGGTACCCGGCAGGAAGAGCGCGTTGAGTTGGGCGATGCGGATGGCGAGCCCGTGCTGGTGGCGCAGGTGGGCGAACTCGTGTGCGAGCACGGCTTGCAGCTGCGGCCGGGTGAGGAGCTGCTCCATGGCGGAGGAGACGAAGATCTCGGGTCTCCTGCCGGGGACGGCATATGCTTCGGGAGTCTCCGAGTGGAAGCGGACGAGGGCGAAGCCGATGTGCTCGTCCCTGGCGTAGGCGATCGCGTGGGAGTGGGAGGCCGGACGGAGGGACTGCAGCGAGCCCGCGAAGGTACAGGCGAAGACGAGGATGACGCCGGCGATCCCGGCAGCGACCCAGATCGCCGCCGACACGGTCACGCTGGTGGTGTGCGGGAAGGCGTGCCGCAGCGACTCGACGGCGACGACGCCGAGGGCGATGCCGGCGAGGGCGGTCACGATGCCCACGCCGAACGACCCGAACCAGACCGTCAGTGCGGCTCTGGGGTGAAAGAGGTGCCAGCGTCCCACGGTGAGCACACGCGGGCAGAGCACGGCGAGAGCGACGGCCGTGCCCAGGAGAACGAGAGCGAGGAGCAACACGGTCGGGCTACGCTTCGTGCTTCGCCCCGCCGAAGGCGTCCATGAGCGCGGTAACGTCGTCGTCGGCGAGGTTGCCGGCGAAGGCGAGCAGGGCGGCCCGACGGTCGGCGGCCTGGTCGAGTGCCGAGGTCATCGTCTCGCTCGCTTCTTCTTCGCTCGAGCGCAGCGGGCGGAAGCTGATCTTGCGCGGGGAGTCGCCGATCCGTTCGACGCGGCCTTTCCCCTCCAAGCGGGTGAGGGCGGTCATGAGGGTCGTGTAGGCCGGCACGGGTTCGCTGAACATGGCTTGCAGCTCGCGTGCGCTCACAGCCCATTCCTGGGCGTGGAGGCGTTGCATGACCTCGTCTTCGAGCCCGCCCCATTTGCGTTTGCGCGCCCCTGCCATGTCGTCCCTCCTTGTCAGGTTTTTAACTCTACATCTCGTCGAGTTAGTGGATCGTTCTCACAGCATGCAACAGTAGCCTCTGCGCATGGAGAAATGGTGGGCGAATGCGCTCTGGTCGCTCACCCCATCGGTGATCATCGGCGCCTTCTTCTGGTTCGTGATCCGTGCGATCTCGCGGGCCGATCGCACGGAGCGCCGGGTCTATAAGCAGATCGAGGACGAGGAGCGGGCGAAGGCGGGTCTCCCGCCGAAGCAGCAGCCGTCGGCGGTCGCCGAGACGGGTCCTGCCGAGGAGCCGCCGCAGTGAGCGCGCTGGCCGATCAGTGAGCTCCGATGCCGTCATGATGCATGGGGCACAGACGCACCGCGTCTCCGGTGAGTGCGAGCATCTTCTCGGCCGCGGCGAGGATCGCGACGACGGCGTCGGGATGCGCGAGGGAGTACATTGAGGCCCGACCCACCGCTCGCGAAACGACCATGCCGGTGTCTTTCAAGCAGGCGAGGTGCTTGGAGACGGTGCTCTGGGAGAGCCCGAGGTGCTTCACTAGGTCGACTACGCGGTGCTCGCCGAGCTGCAGGTGCTGCAGGATCACCAGGCGGGACGGGTCTCCGAGGCTGTGGAAGAGAGCCGCTGCGGAGGTGAGCGCCTCGGCTTCGGCGATTGTCGGGAGCTCGTGCGATCGTTCGGCTTGCATCGTCATGTGACGATGTTATCTCCGATTCGGCAATCACTCTAGGCCAGCGATGCCCGCAGTCCACCCACGAAAGATAACATCGTCAAACGGCGATGTTATCTATATAATGAAGTGCATTGGCCGGTATCGAACACGAACGGAGATCCCGAATGGGTGCAGGACATGATCACGGGCCGAGCGCGGCCGAGGTGGGGCAGCCCGGCGACTACCGTCGCAAGCTCTGGATCGCCTTCGGCATCACCGCGACGATTGTCGTGGCGCAGGCTGTCGGCTCCGTCATCACCGGCAGTCTCGCCCTGCTCACTGACACCGCGCATGCCATCACCGACGCCTCGGGGCTGCTGGTCGCGCTGATCGCTGCGACGCTGATGCTGCGGCCGGCAACGTCGACGCGCACTTGGGGGTTCCGCCGCATCGAGGTGATCGCCGCACTCGGGCAGGCGACGCTGCTGCTCGTGGTCGGCTTCTACACGGCCATCGAGGGCATCCGGCGCCTCTTCGAGCCGCCGGAGGTGCCCGCGACCGAGCTGCTGGTCTTCGGCATCGTCGGCCTCGTCGCGAACATCACCGCCATCCTCATCCTCTCCTCGAGCCGCGGCGCGAACTTCAACATGCGGGCCGCGTTCCTCGAGGTGCTCAACGACGCGCTCGGCTCCCTGGGCGTGATCGTCGCCGCGATCGTGATCGCAATGACTGGTTTCCAGCGCGCCGATGCCCTCGCCGGCCTCTTCATCGCGGCGCTCATCGTGCCCCGCGCCTTCAAGCTGATGCGCGAGACGACGAGCGTGCTCATGGAGTTCACCCCCAAGGGCCTCGATCTCGACGCGGTGCGGGCGCACATCCTCGAACTCGAGCACGTCAAGGATGTGCACGATCTGCACGCCTCGACGGTCGCGACCGGCCTGCCGACGATCACCGCCCACGTCGTCGTCGAGGACGAGTGCTTCACCGATGGGCATGCGGCCGAGATGCTCCATGCGGTGAAGGCGTGCGTGGCCGAGCACTTCGAGGTGTCGGTCAACCACTCGACCTTCCAGATCGAGACGGCGCACATCAGCGAGGACGAACCGGTGGGCGTTACGCACCCATGAGCAGACGGCGCGGGAGCGACGGCGGAGCGTGATGGGCACCGTCACGGCTCCGCTGCGCTGTCGCATCGCGCAGAACTGGTATCGGCTAAACGGGCCTGGCCGGGTCGCGGGGGTCGACCTCGCCCGCGGTCTCGCAGTGATGGGGATGCTGGCGGCGCATCTGCTCTGGCTCGGCTCGCTCTCGTGGACGGAGCCGTCGACGTGGGGCTCCATCGTGAACGGCCGCTCCTCGATCCTCTTCGCCACGCTCGCCGGTGTCTCGCTCGGACTGTCCACGGGCGGCTCGACGCCCCCGCAGGGCGCCGGTCTCGGCCGTGCGAGGCTCAGGGTGGTGATCCGAGCCCTGCTGATCTGGCTGCTCGGCGTGCTGCTCATCAGCCTCGACGTGCCGGCGGCGATTATCCTGCCGACGTATGCGGTCATCTTCGTGCTGGCGCTCCCCCTGCTTGCACAGCGCGCCTCGCGGCTCTTCTTCGCGGCCGCGATCGTCGCGTTCGTGGCCTCGCCCCTGGTCGTGAGGGCGAACGCCTCGCCGTGGTGGGAGAGCTATGAGGGCTGGCTCCTCGGCCTGTACATCGGGTGGAACTACCCGTTTCCGCTGTGGGTCGCATTCACGCTCGCCGGCCTCGGGCTCGCGCGCGCGGGGCTCCGGTCTCGTCGGGTGCAGTGGGCGACGCTCGGTATCGGCACGCTGCTGGCGGTGGTCGGGTACAGCCTCTCCCCCGGCCCGGCGTCGTCGGACGAGTCGGCTGATCGCTCGTTCCTCGAGGCCTGGTGGACGGCGGATCCGCATTCGAGCGGGGTGCTCGAGGCGATCGGGAGCGGCGGCTTCGCGATCGCGGCGATCGGCCTGGGCCTGCTGCTGTGCGCAGGCGGCAGGTTGCCCTGGCTGACCTTCCCGCTTCGGGCGGTGGGGTCGATGCCGTTGACGGCCTATGTGCTGCAGATCGTGGTGTGGGCGGTCGCGTCGACGATGCTGCTCGGCTCCGCGCACGAGCATGCCTTCCGCGACCTCGACCCCTTCCTGCCGATCACGCTTGCGACGGTGGGGCTCTCCGTGGCGTGGAGTCTGCTGGTCGGGCAGGGGCCGCTGGAAGCGTTGATCGGTCGGCTTTCCCGGCTCGGCGGGCCGCCAGCCTCCTCTGGGGCAAATGCGCAGCAGCGCCAGAATAGTCTTGAGCCGTGACCGTCGACCCCGCCCTTGCCGCCGCATGATCGTCTGGTTCGGCATCGCCCAGATCGTCGTCGCCCTGCTCGCGATGCTCGTGTGCATCGTCGAGTACGCCCGCAAGCGCGGGCCGAACGACTACACGCTCGGGGCGACCCTGCTCGTCGGGGTACTGCTCATCGCGCAGCTCGTCGTCGGTATCGTGCAGCCGGGCGCGGGCAATCCCGCCGAGGGTGATCCGCTCGAGTTCTGGATGTATCTCATCGTTGCGTTGCTCATCCCGTTCGGGGCGGCGTTCTGGGCGCTCGTCGACCGCAAACACACCGCGAACCTCGTGCTCGTCGTCGTGAACTTCGCCGTCGCCGTCATGGTCTACCGCATGATGGTGATCTGGGGGTAAGCGGCAGGCGGCCATTCGCCAGTGGGGATGCGCGGATGTCGTCGAGCGACTGGCCACCCCAGGAGCCGAAGCACGAGACTGGGGCGGCTCACTGTCGCGAACAGGCTCTCGTCAGCGGCGCGGTGGCCGTTTCTCCCGCTTGCCGCGCTGCCGCCATCGGCGCTTGAGGCGTGAGCCGAGTCTGCGCGAGCGGTAGACGAAGTCGTCGAACTCCTCGCGCACGGTCGGGTCCTCGCGCCCGTCGCACGGGGGTACGCCGGCGACGCCGATGACGGCGATCAGGGCGGACATGATGAGCAGCTGCGTGATCCAGACGGCGATCTCCACGCCTGCTCCTTTCGATGGCCGGAATGGGACAATGTTCCGGCGTATGCGACCGATCGCGACCACTATTGATCAAGAAAGGCGTCTTCCTCTTCGGCGTCGGTGGTGCCGCGCTGAGCCTTGCGTGCGGCGACTCGTCGCTGCTGCCGCAGGACGGCTTCGCTGCCCGCGTTCAATCCGCGATGTTCCTGCCGGGCGGCGTAGACGACACCGAAGGCGGCGATGAGGATGAACACATACCACTGCAGCGCGTAGGAGAGGTGGGGGCCTTCGTCGCGTTCGGGCGGCTCGGGTAGCACCCCGGTTGCGGCGTCGGGGGTTTCGCGGATGAGCATGCCATACGCCCCGGTGTAGGCCTCGTCGAAGCCGCCCACTCGGGCGAGCTCGGGCAGATTGATGCTGGCGACCGTGCTGCCCTGGGAGAGGCGCCCGGCGACCTGCGGTTCGCTCGCACGGAGCCGGACATCGACCCCGACCGGCCCGGTGGGGGCCAGCGGGACGCGATCGAGCCAGTCCGTGTCCGTGTTGGCCTCGTTGCCGTCCACCGGTACCCAGCCGCGATCGACGATGAAGACAAGCCCCTGACCGGTGCGCAGCGCTTGGAGAAGGTGGGAACCGACCCCCTCGGGGCCTGGACGGTTGCGGGCGAGGAAAGGCGCGCCGAAGTACTCGCCCTGCAAGGTGGCGGTCTGCCATTTCAGTGTGTCTTCGTCGAAGCTCGCTGGGTCGGGCACGGCTTCCTCGAGCGCGATGGCCGGGGCGTCGTAGTTCTGGTCGATGCGGGCGATCTCCGCTCGGGCCTCGGCTCGCCGGTCGAACTGCCAATCGGCGAGCCAGACGCAGATGACGCAGAAGAGGATGAGGAGGACGTAGTAGCCGAACCAGCGGCGCGAGCGCAGGAACGACCAGCCCGGGTGCGGTTGGAGCGAGTCGTGGGGGCGCTCGAAGCCGGCGGGAGCGGGGCGCTGCTCGGTGGTGGGGGTCGGTGTGGTCATGCCGTGCGAGGCGTGGTCAGCGCGCCGCAGTCGATGCGGAGCGTGAGGGCGGCAAGCATCATGCCGGTCATCCTTTCCTGAACCGCCCGGAGGTGGGCGGCCTCGCTGCTATGGCTGCGAGGTGAAGCCTACGAGTGCGACCTTCCCGACCGCCGTACCGCTCTCGATGAGGCCACGGGCTTGAGCGAGGGCGACGGCGTTGATCGCACCGATCGTGCTGGTCAGCGTGCTGCGGATCTTCTCGGCGGCGACGGGCTCGCCGACCTGCCGTAGGATCTCGCCCTGCTCGGCCAGTGCAGGCGGGAGCACCTGGACACGTCTTCGGGGTGCAGTGAGTCGCACTTGGCCTGGAACGCCTGAACGTCGAGCTCGGGGTGGTCGGTGTATCCGAAGCGGCCCTGCGGGGCGAGCAGCTCGACGATGTCCTCCTGCCGCTCCACCGACTCTGCGGTGGAGCGCACGAAGCCGGGGGCTTCGAGGTTAAATTCTGCCACCTGTGGGACGAGCGGTCCGCGGTGGTCGAGGACATGTGGGCACCGAGGTTCACGCACCACGCCTTCGTGATGGGGCGCGAACCAGTGGCGATCACGGTGGCCTTGGTGAAGGCGCGCGGCAACTGGAAGGCCATCGAGCCGACACCGCCGCCACCACCGATGAAGACAACGACGGATGCCGCGCCCGGGACGGGCCGCGTCACTTCGAGCCAGTCGAAAAGTAGTCCCAACGCGGTGAGTTGCCGCCAGCGGCAGCACGGCCGCTTCCGCATCGCTCAGCGAGGCGGGTGCATGGGCGGCGAGATGGGCATCGACGAGCTGATATTCGACGTTGCTGCCTGACCGGTCGATCGCTCCCGCACAGAAGACGCGGTCGCCGATAGCGAAGTGCTCGAGGAGCGGTTCGTCCTCCACGGAAGTCGCCGAACTTGACGATCGTGCCTACTGCGTCGTACCCGAGGACGCGAGGTGACCGGTACCAGTACGGGGTGGCGCGGATCGTGCAGTCCACCGGGTTCACGGAGACAGCATGCACATTGACGAGCAGATCGTGCCCTCCGGGTTGCGGCTGGGGCAGGTCGACGTCGACGAGTGTGCCCTCCTCGTCGATGGTGCCAGCGCGGGTATATCCGACGGCTTTCACGCCCCTTCTTTTCTTTCTGAGTAGTTGAGTTCCGAGTGGTGTCATCGGGCTAGATGAACGGGGTCGGATCAACGTAATTACCGTCTGAAAGCACTTCATAGTGGAGATGGCAGCCGAAGCTCATCCCGGTGTTGCCTACGTATCCAATGACGGCACCTGCGGGCACCCACTGTCCGTAGGACACCGGGGGTGTACCAATTTGATGGGCGAAGCGAGTCTGATAGCCGTTGTCCTGATCCAGATAGGTCATGTACCCGCCGAAGTTGTCAACCCATCCGGCAACGACCACAGTGCCTGACGACGGGGCTACGATCGGAGTGCCACAGCCGGCGGGCAGATCGAGTCCAGTGTGACTTGGTGGCTGCCGAAAGTAGGTGGAGATCCAGGAGATCGGTACCGGTTGATACCAGCCAGCGCCACCCGGTGCACCACCACCACTGCCACCGCCACCACCACCACCACTGCCACCGCCACCGCCACTTCCACCGCCACTGCCGCTGCCACCGCCATTGCCACCGCTCTGCTGCTGCTTACGACGCTCCTCCTCCTCGTCCCGCAGGCGCTCTTCGTAGCCAGCTACGGTGTCGGTGGTCGCGTCTTTTAGGGCGGCGAGCTGCGCCTCGAGCTCGCGCAGCTGTGCCTCTTGCTCGAGGAACTCGGTGCGCTGCGCGTCGAGATTCTCGGCGGCGGTCTGAGCAAGTCGTTCGGCCTCGGTGTTGAGTTGGTCGCGTTCTTTGCTCGCGGCCTCGGCTTGCTCGCCCAGCGAGGTCGCGGTGTTGAGGGCGTTCTCGGCATTCTCGGCGAGCGTGGTGTTGCGGCGGCTCGCCTGCTCCATCATCGCGAGGCGGTTAAGAAGCAAGTCGGTGGTGTCCGCATCGGATTCGAAAAACATGTCCGCGCTGCGGTCGATACCGCCGGAGCGATACATTTGTCCGACGAGCGCTCCGGCCTGATTTGCGGCCGCATCTGCTTCTTCGCGACTCTTCGTGGCTTTCGTTTGGAGGGTTTCTGATCTGAGTGCGGCTTCGGCAGCTGCGGTTTCGGTGTCCCGCCAGCGGGCGTTCGCCTGCTCGGTGGCGACGCGGAGCAGTTCGAGCTCGGCCTTGCTCTGCTCGATCAGCCCTTCGATTTCCTTCACCTTCGTACCCGCGTCGGCCTCATTCTGCTTCGCGGTTTGCACGTCATCCCAGGTGGGCAGCTCGACAGCGTGTGCGGGACTCACCCCGCCCCCGTAGAAAAGGGCAAACCCGATCAGGCCGACACAAACGGTGCCAATGATACGTCGTGTTCGAGCGGTTGTAGTGGCGCTCATTTCTCATCCCCTTGGTTGCTGCTAGACATGCGGGCGCTTACTTCTTGGGTGCGGTGTCACGGGACCGTTTGATGAGCGCACCGGCGATCAGAAAAGTACTACCGGCGAGTGGCTGGGCGAGGATCCAGAAGATGCCGCTGAACTCGAACGGGTAGACAGGGTTCCAGATCACGGCGATCGCGACGAAGACGGGCACCCACCACCAGTGACGGGCCTGTACCGCGAACCAGACGACGATGAGCGCGAGGATCGCGATGACAAAACGAAAGACGGTGAACCATTCGGTGCCAACGAAAGCGACGCCGACGACGAGCGTGGCGAGGGCAATAAATCCTGGGAGCAGCGCGTTGCGCTGATAGGACGGGGTCTGCTGTTTCTGACTCATGGATGCGTCGTCTCTGTTCGCGTCGCCACGGAATTGGGGGTCGGTGGGTCGGCTTCGTGATTCTCGACAGGATCGACGGTGTCTCGTGTGCGGGAGACCGCGTGGAGACGCAAGGCGCCGATGCCGTAAAGCACGACGCCGGCACCGATCGCGACATCGGCGATGTTGCCGATAAATAGCTGCCCATAGGTGAGGAAATCAGTGACCGCGCCGCTGCCGAATCCCGGCGGGGCGAAGATGCGGTCAGTGAGATTACCGAAAGCCCCACCGAGGATCAACCCGATCGAGGCGGCATAGATGCGGTGCTCCGTGCGGAGTGCGGCCCGGACAAGGAGCACGGAGGCGACGATCCCGAGCAACGTGATGAACGGGGTGAGCTGGGAACCGATCGAGAACGCGGCCCCGGTGTTGAAGGCGAGCTGCAGCCCAAAATGATCACCGAGCAGGGGGATGCGATTCTCTGTGTCGAGGAAGTGCAGGGCGAGCTGCTTGCTGATCACGTCGAACGCGATCGTGAGAGCGGCAATGGCGCAGCTGTAGACGAACAGCAGTCGGCGGGAGGGGCGACGGTTCCTAGGCTGCATCGGAGGGTCGGTACGCTCATCGGCGGGCGGGTGGTGTTGTGGTTTGTGGGTCATGATGCTTTCGTTGGGGGTTTGGCCGATGCGCCGCTCTCGGTCAATTCGGGCGCGGTCGGGTGGGGCGTCGTGCGGCTCCGTCGCCCCTTGAGCAGGCCCAGTGTGAGGAGCCCGCTTAGCGCGGCGATGGGGATGAGTAGGGTGAGGGTCGAGCCGACGAGGACGGCCGGGGTGAGCCCGGTGCGCAGCGGCACGGTGGTGATGGCGGCGTCCGGTGTATCGGCGGGGGCGCCGTCGATAAAGGTGCCGTCAGGGGTGATGACCTGGCTGGTGCCCACGGTCGAGACGTTCACGACGGCACGACCGGTTTCGATGGCGCGCATGCGTGCGAACTCGAGCTGCTGCAGGTTCTCATCGGTGCCTCGAAAGTCGGCGTTGTTGGTTTGAAAGACGTAAAACTTCGCCCCGCCACGCGCCCCGTCCCAGATCACCGTGTCGTAGATGACGTCAAAGCAGATCGCGAGACCAACCTGAATGCCGTCGACGGAGACGAGCGGTGGGTTCGTGCCCGGGGTATATTCGCGTTGGATGAGGCCGACGAGGTCTGGCACGATGCGTTCGTAGAACCACCGGTCGGGCACATATTCGCCGAACGGCACGGGGTTCACCTTGTCGTGCAGCTGCTCAGCATCACCGCCTTCCCAGAGCATCGAGGTGTTGTAGGTGTCCTCGCCTCGCACGGTGGCCGCGTTCATGAGGAGCGGGGCCCCGGCTTCGGCGACGACAGCGTCGAGGGTGCGGGCGGTGGCCGGGGTGTTCAGCGGATCGGAGTCGACGCCGCCCTCGGGCCAGACGAGCAGATCCATCGCTTCGCCGAGGATGGCGTCGCTCGCTGCGCGTTGGGCGGCGAGCACATCGCCGGGGCTGCGCGGGTCGAAGTAGCCGGCGGGCCCGTCGCCCTGCACCCAGCCGACGCGGAGGCTGCCCGCCTCGCTCGTGGGGAAGGCCGGCATGAGCAGGAGAGCGAGGATCACCGCTGCGGGGAGCAGCCTGGTGCGCGTCCGGGGCCGGATGGCCCAGTCGACGACGGTGGCGCAGAGCCAGACGATGAGGAAGGTGAGGCCGGTGACGCCGACCCAGGAGGCGGCTTCGGCGAAGGGGCCGCCCGCCTGGGACATGCCGATTCTGCCCCAGGGGAATCCGCTGTAGGGCCAGGTGCCGAGGAGGAGTTCGCGTGCGGCCCAGAGCGCCGCGATGAGCGCCGGGAGGAGCAGCGTGCGGGCGAGGCGATGCCGGAGGGCCGCGCCCCAGCGGTAGGCGAGCGCGATCGGGATCGCGCCGAGGGCGAAGAGCAGCGACTCGAGTCCGGCGAGCGCGACCCAGGGGATCGGGCCGAGGAACTGCACGACCCACATGAGGTGCGTGAAGTAGAACGCGGCACCGTAGGCGAGGCCCACGAGGAACGCACCCCCGACGCTGCGGCCCACGAGAGCCCAGAGGCCGCCGGCGATGCTCAGGAAGGCGAGCGGCCACCAGCCGACGCTCGGGAACGCGACGTCGAGCAGCAGGCCCGAGAGGGCGGCGACCGGGATCGCCGCGCCCCACGGCAGGCCGTGCGCGGCCGGAGTGCTGCGCGACGACGGCGCCGCGTGCGGTGCCGCTGCGTGGGGCGCATTGGGGTCGTCTTGTGCCGGTCGTGTCTCCGTGGTCGTCACCGCATCCTCCTTCCTGGTGCTCGTATCTCGGGCGTGGTCGTGGGGCGGCTCAGCTGACGCCGGAGTAGGCGTGCAGGCCCTGGAAGTAGAGGTTGACGATGGTGAAGTTGAAGATCACCGTGGCGAAGCCGATGAGCGACAGCCAGGCCGACTTCGTCCCTCGCCAGCCTCGGGTGGCGCGGGCGTGGATGTAGCCCGCGTAGATCACCCAGATCACGAACGTCCAGACCTCTTTCACGTCGAAGCCCCAGTAGCGGCCCCAGGACTCGTTCGCCCAGATCGCCCCGGCGATGAGGGTGAACGTCCAGAAGATGAAGCCGAGGATCGCGAAGCGGTAGGCGAGCGTCTCGAGCACGTCGGCCTTCGGGAGCGTGCGCAGGTAGCCGCGGTCGGGGGCCACCTCGTCGCCGCCGGCGGTCTTGATCCGTTCGCGGCGTGCCTGCAGCAGTTGCATCACGGAGAGGCCTGCCGCGATCGCGAGCAGCGCGGTGGCGAGTGAGGCGACGAAGACGTGGATGATGAGCCAGATGCTCTTGAGCGGATCCATCAGCGGGGTCACTTCGACGTAGAAGGAGATCGTCGAGCCGCCGAGGAAGAACACCACCATGCCGACGATGAAGACGCCGAGGAATCGGAGGTCGTACCAGCGCAGGGCGACGAGGTAGACGGCGACGATCAGCAGGGTGCCGATGAGGGCGAACTCGTACATGTTCGCCCACGGCACCCGTTCGGCCGCGATCCCGCGCGTGACGGTGGCGGCCAGATGGAGGGCGAAGCCGAGCGCGGTGAACGCGATGCCCAGTCGTGCGAAGTAGCGCCGTGACCGCTCGGCGCCGGGCACGCGGAGGCTCCCCTCCCCTGCCCCGTTCTCCGCTGCGGGCGTGGGGCCGCCGGCGGCTCCGACGAGCACGGCCTCTCGTTGCTTGACCGGTGCGGCTGAGGCGCGCTGCGAGAGGTCGTAGGCGAAGGCGAGGAACGCGAGGACGTAGATTGTGATCGCCGACCAGACGGCGAGCACGGAGAACTCGTCGAGTGCGGCCTGCAGTTGCAGATCCATGGCTACTCCTTGCTCTCCGCGATCGCCGCGTCGAGGGCGTCGGTGATGTCGGTGACGGACTGCGGCTGCAGCAGCTCGCCGTTCAGGAAGAACGTCGGGGTGCCGCGCACGCCGAGTGCCATGCCCGCGTTGTGATCCTCTTCGACCCTCGCCTGGGTCGCAGGATCGGCGACGGCCGCATCGAAGGCGGCCATGTCGAGCCCGAGCTCCTCGGCGTAGTTGCGGATCTTGTCGGCCTGGGAGGTCTGCTGCTCCGCCCATTCGGGCTGCGATTCGAAGAGCTTCTGGTACATCTCCTCGAACTTGCCCTGCTGTGACGCGGCCTCGACCGCGATGGCGGCGTTCATCGAGTTCGCGTGGTTGGTGATGAAGTAGCGGGGGACGTAGGTGATCTGGCCGTCGTACTGCTTACGGATTTCCTCGATCACCGGGTAGACGGCGCCGCAGGCTTCGCATTCGAAGTCGAGGAACTCGACGAGCACCGGCGCGCCCTCGCCGGCGTCGTCGAGGACGTGCGAGTTCTCCTGCACGAGCGGCACGTCGCTCTGCGTGGGGGTTCCGCCGCCCGTCCCGCTACCGTTCGACGACTCGCCGGGTGCCTGGACTTCGGGACGGTTGAGCACCGAGATGAGGATCAGGATGAGCGCGATGAGCAGCACGGCGGGGATCGCGATGAGCGCCGCTTTCTGCGAGGTGCTCAGTTTCTTGGTCGGTTTCTGCACGGTGTGCGGGGGCCGGTTCATGGGGTTCCCTTCTTGAAGTGTGGTGACGGTAGTTGCTCGGCGATGGCCGAGAGGTGGCTGGTGCGGAACTGCTCGATGGAGCGTTCGAGGGCGGGATCCTCGCCACGGGCGAGGCCTGCGTACTCGATCTTGACCTTGCGTTCGCCGACGACCGGGTCGGTGAGGGTGGCCTTCACCCAGAGTCGGCGGCGCGGTATGAGCAGGCCGGTGATGAGGCCGACGGTGGCGAGGATGGAGAAGATGAGCACCCAGGTGGCGCCGGTGTCGCGTTGGATCTGCAGGGAGACGAAGCGCTTGATCGGCTCCTCAGCGCCTTCGGTGACGGTGAGATCCTCGAAGGTGATGGTGCCCATCCCGTTCGGGAGGTCAGCGGTGTCGCCCGGGGTGAGCTCGATCGAGTCGACGCCGGTGTCGCCGCCGGTGATCTGGGTCATCGACTCGGTGTCGAGCTGGTACACCGAGCGCGGGGTGCCGTCGTCGATGCCGAGGTCGCCCGTGAACACGTTGAACGTCATCATCGGGTTGTAGAGATCGGGGAATACCGAGTAGTAGGCGCCGGTGTCCAGCGTGCTCTGCGTCGGGTACAGGAAGCCTATGAGCCCCACCTGCTCGGGGAGCCCGTCGGGGACTTTGATGACGCCGAGCGAGGTCATTGCGGAGTCCTGCGGGAGGAACGGCTGGGGCTCCTGGTAGACGACGTCGCCGGCGGCGTTGCGGATCGTGATCATCGGCGCGTAGCCGTTGCCGAGGAGGTAGATGCGGTCGCCGTTCACCTCGATCGGTGAGTTCACCCGCACTGTCTCGGCCCGGCTGTCGTCGTCGCCGGGCTCGCGGATGGAGAGGTGTGCGGCGAAGTTGCCCGCCTGCCCCGCGCCGGGCAGCCCCGGATCGACGTACTCGACGTCGAATCCGTCGAGGCTCAGCGCGTAGGGGGTGAGCGAGCTCCGGTCGAAGTTTCGGCCTGGCGAGAATGAGGAGTAGGCGCTCTCGCTGTTCACGAAGGTGGTGCCTTGCACGATGACCCGGTCGCCGGTGTAGTTGAGGCCGGTGCTCAGGAGCACGGTGACGAGGATCCCGACGAGTGCGGAGTGGAAGACGAGGTTGCCGGTTTCGCGCAGGTAGCCGCGTTCAGCGGAGACCGACCAGGAGCTCGGGGTGTCGTAGCGTGCGGTGCGGTATCCGCGATGGCGCAGCTCGCTCTCGGCGATCGCGACGGCTTGGGCGACGTCGGCCTCGGAGGTGCGGCCTGCGACGATCTGCAGTTCGCTCGAGGAATAGCCGACCATGCGCTGCAGCCGCGCCGGGGTCTTCGGCGCCGGCGCACGGAGCGCTTTCGCATGATGCTTGATCCTCGGGATGATGCAGCCGATGAGGGAGACGAACAGCAGCAGGTAGATGGCCGAGAACCAGGCCGAGCTGTAGACGTCGAACAGCTGCAGCGTGTCGATGGTGGGGGCGAGCTCGGGGTTGTCGTCGAAGTACTTGACGACGCCGTTGGGGTCGGCCTGGCGCTGTGGGAAGAGCGAACCGGGGATCGCGGCGATCGCCATGAGCAGGAGCAGGATGAGGGCGGTGCGCATGCTCGTGAGCTGCCGCCATGCCCAGCGCAGCCAGCCCCGCCAGCCGAGCCCGACCTCGCCTCCGCCGCGTTCGGTGGAGTCGACGTGATCGCTCGGGCGTGCGGGGAGGGTGTCGTTGTCAGAGCGGGAGTTGGACATTCGCCATCACCCCCTGCAGGGAGGACATGAGACGTGTCCAGAGCCCGCTCACCATGAGCAGGCCGAGCAGGACGAGCACGACGCCGCCGGCGATGTTGATGGTGCGGATGTGGCGGCGCAGGAACGACATCGAGCGGGTCGCCCAGCCGAGCCCGAGGGCGAGCAGCAGGAACGGGATGCCGAGGCCGAGCGAGTAGGCGACGCCGAGCAGCCCCGCACGGATGGGATCGCCGAGGTTCCACGAGACGGAGATGATCGCGGCGAGGGTCGGCCCGATGCACGGCGTCCAGCCGATGCCGAGGGCGAGGCCGAGTAGCGGGGCTCCGGCGAGTCCCAGGCGTGCTCGGAAGCGGGGGCGGACGGTGCGCTGCATCTTGCGGAAGACGCCGACGAAGGCGAGGCCCATGACGATCACCACGACGCCGAGGATGCGGGTGGCGATGTCGGCGTAGGAGAGGAAGACTTGGCCGAAGACGCCGCCGAGCACGGTGACGGTGACGAACACGACGGAGAACCCGACGATGAACAGGAGCACGCCGAGGAGCAGGCGCCGGCGCTGTGCCGTGGTGCTGCCTGCGGGTGCGGTGCTCTGTTCGACGGGGGCGACGGCGGAGCCGAGGTAGCCGAAGTAGCCGGGCACGAGTGGGAGCACGCACGGGGAGGCGAAGGAGACGAAGCCGGCGAGAGCGGCGATGAGCACCCCGGCCCAGAGTGCGCCGTCGAAGACGAGATCGCTCGGGCTCATGAGGTCTCCGCGAGTGCGTCGGCGACGAGCGTGTCGAGGATGGAGGCCGATTCGAGTTGCCCGATGATGCGGGCCGTGACCCGCCCCTCACGGTCGAGCACGAGCGTGGTGGGGGTGGCTTGGATCGGGGTGACGCCGGCGAAGGCCTGCTTGACGCGGCCGTCGTTCACGTCGATCACGCTGGGGTAGGTGATGCCGTTCTCTTCGGCGAAGGCGACGGCGGTTGCGGGCTGGTCGTAGATGTTGATGCCGAGGAATCCGACGCCCTCGTCCTGGTAGTTCTGCCAGACCTCTTCGAGCATGGGGGCTTCGATGATGCAGGGGCCGCAGGCGGCGTACCAGAAGTTGACGACGTACACCTGCCCGGCGTAGTCGTCGCTTGACACGGGGTCACCGTATTCGGTGGTGCCGCTGAAGCTCACGGCGGCGCCGCGCTCGTCGACGGGGATCTCGACGATGCGGCCGTCGGAGGTGCCGCTTCGTTCGCTGCCCTGCTGGTACTGTTCCGACATCGGCTCGGCGGCGGTGCAGCCGATCAGCCCGGTGCTGATCGCGGCGGTCGCCACGAGTGCGGTCATCAGCAGGTACGTCGTTCTGGACGTCCTCAAGTTCTCGGTTCTCCTCAATCCTCAACGCGCGGTCGCGGGCACGGCGGACGTGCCGGCCCGTTCCTGCCCCAAGGGGCAGCGTGAGGAGCGCTTAGATGCGCAGGAGACTGAGGTGGTGCAGGCCGAAGCGATGCCGGCCGCGATGGTCGAAGGCGGCAGCTGCGGCGATCGGGGCGAGCTGGGGTCGCTGGCGCTGGAAGCGCAGCTGTCGGCAGCGGAGCAGGAACACGATCAGCGTCGCCAAGGCGAAGCCGCAGAGGATCCCGAGCAGGCAGGTGACGACGCCGATCACGATGCCGTCGCTGGCGGCGGCCTCCCCCGCTGTGTCGACGAGGTGCCCGACGGCGACGTCGACGGAGGCGGCAGCGACCGTGCTCGAGGCGGCCGCCGGCGTGGACAGGCCGACGTCATCGGCATGGGAGACACCCCACAGGCCCACGACGGTGACGATTGCGGCGAGGAGCAGCGTTGCGGCTCTCATCGTGAATCGTCGCCGCGTTGTGCGGGCGCTGCGGGAAACTGGGAACACACCCCGATTGTAACGAGCGGGTGCTCGCTGATCATGGGAATGGACTGACTCGCACGCCATGCTGCGGCCTATTGGAGGGCGATGAGCAGGCTGAGCACACCCATCGCGAACGTGTAGGGGGCGAGCGTCATTTTCTCGTACTTGCTCTTGGAGAGCAGGCTGAGGATCACGCTGAACCCGAGGTGGGCGACGATGAGCCACATCACCCAGAAGCTGAACTCCTCGGGGAGCACAGCGATGGTGCCGCTGCGATCGAGGGCGATGAAGACGATGAAGGCGTAGCGGAGCACGGCGGAGATCGCGCCGAAGCGGAGGTTGAGCGGGAGGGTGGTGTGTTCTCCGCCCCAGGCGAACTTGCCGAGCGGCGCGCCGGCGGCCAGAGCGATCTGGAAGATGGCGAGCAGGCCGAGCATCCCGGTGAGCGCGAAGGTGAGGACGGTCGCCATCACTGCTCCTTTCCGAACTTAGAAGCGAGGTAGGCGTTGTAGGCGTCCAGCTCGGCATCCTCCTGCGCTTCGCGGCGTTTCGCTTGCCGCAGATCGCTGGTGCGCCATTTGGAGATGGTGACGATGAGCACGATGATCAGCGGCAGCTCTCCGTACGACCAGATCAGGCCGCCGGCGATGGCCTGGTCGAGGGCGCGGCTGATCCCCCAGGCGTCAGGGTCGGCGGCGTACCAGCGGAACATGGGCTCGGTGCTGCGCAGCAGTATGAGTCCAAAGGTCGCGTGGATCTGGATTTCGAGGAGCACGTCGACGATGCGCACGACGAATGAGGGGGCGCGCGGCAGTGGGTCGAGTGACCACAGCGGGGCGGCACCGATCATACCGAAGGCAAGGAACAGGGTGAGCAGGATGAGATGCCCGGACGGGAGCTCGAGGAACCAGCTCACCGTGTCGGTGAAGTAAAGGGTGGGGAAGGCGAGAACGGCGATGATGATCACGGTGGCCGGGTGCAAGAGCACCCGGGCGGTGCGCGAGCGGTAGGCGCAGAGGGCCAGGCGCAGCACGGGGCGCCCGACCCCGCGGCGCGGGGTGGAGCGCAGCAACAGCCGGCCCGGGGATCCCATGAGCAGGAACGGGGGCACGACGACCATAAGCGTAATCTGCTGAAAGAGCAGCACCGCGACGAGTTCCTCGGCGTAGGCGTTCGCGGTCAGGCCGGTTGCCGCAAACCATATGACGCATCCGAACGTGAACAGAAGCGTCGAACTGATACCCCATCGTTTGCGGCGCATCCATAGGGAGATCGCTCCCGCGAGGTATAGGGCGAGGCAGACGATGGCGAGCCAGGCGAGCGGCGACACGCTGAGCAGATCGAACTGGAAGAGGTCGCCGAGCTCGAGGCTGGCCTTCGCGGGATACACGGGCAGGGGATGTCCTTACTGAGGCCGGCGATCGCTCGCCGGGGAGGGGCTACTTCGAGTTCGCGGCGATGAACGGCAGCGGATCGACAGGTTCGTCTTCGACGCGCATCACCAGGTGCAGGTGGTTCCCGAAGGACATGCCAGTGGTGCCCACGAGCCCGGCTTGGTCTCCGCCCTTAACGGGTTGCCCAACCTGCCAGGAGTGAGAGTTCGCCTGCATGTGGCAGTACCGGCTAAACACGTTCTGCCCAGCGACCTGGTGCTGGACTTGCAGCGAGAAGCCGCACCCGTCGGAGGCCCAACCAGCCTCGGTAATCACACCGTCTCCGACGATGCGGATCGGGGTGCCGCCGGCGGCGCCCATATCCTGCGCGTCGTGGAAGCCTGCAACCGGCGCGGGGCGGTACCCGAAGCCATCGGTAAGGGGCACTTCCTGGGCGAAGGGGTATTCCAGCTTCGTGTCGGCGAGACCGCTGACAGTGAGCGACCCGCCGTTCAATCCGAGGTCAGGAGCGGCGATGGTGACCGGGGAGATCTGGATCTCGTCGATGAGCGATGGGGTGTCGATGGTGTCCCCAGTGACGAAGGCCTGTTGTCGGTTTGCGAGCACGGGGCTGTCGGCGAGTGCGGCGGTGGTCGCCGGGAAGACGGCGCCTGCGACGAGTACGGCGACGCTGGCGAGCGCCGAGCTGCCGACGATGAAGCTGCGCAGCCTCGGACGACGCCGCTCCGGGCTCTCCTGGGCGACTGCCCCGCCACCTGGGGCAGTCGCCCCTCCGGTAAGGGGGTTAGCGATGGGCGGCATCGGAATCAGGGGACGCAGCGCCGATGGCGAAGCAGCGGCTGCATGCTTGGATCGGCGGGGCTGTGCCGAGGCTTCGGCCGGCCGGTCGTCGAAGACGACGGGTTCGACCCAAGTGCTCCGCTTAGGCTCCGCGGACTGCTCTGGGTACCGGCGGCGCTTCAAAAGACGACTCCGAGGACGAAGAACGAGGCGATGGCGCAGACGATGCTCGCGCCCAGGGTGCCAAGGGTGAAGAGGAAGTGCTTGGCTTCGATCGGTGAATCTGTGGAGTTCAAAGTGCTTTCTCCTGATCGGGGGCGCTCCTGCGCCCGCGTGAGGTTCGAGGATCCGCGGTGCCGGACGGCGTCACGCCGAGGGCAGCGCTCACACGGGGCCAGGGAAGCTCTCAGCGAGAATGCGGCACCTCGTCGAGGCGCGCGGAGCTTCGCGGGTTACCCGTGCGTGGGGTTCCCGGTACCGATCAGGTGCGAGAGATCGAGTGAAGTAGCAGCAGTGGCTGCGGGCGCGCGGGGGCGCGGGGCAGAGCGACCGCCCAGTCGCGGATCCTGCCGAGTCGCTGCTGCAGCCAGGGTCGCCGGGTGAAGAGGACGAACAGCATGAGGGTGGCGAGCATGCTGAGCATGCAGACCGTGAGGAGATCGAGGTGCCAGCTTTGCACACTGCCGTGGGCGGCGAGCTCGCCCCCTTCGACGATCGTGTCGCCTGGGGCTGCCGAGGCGGTGGTGCTGCTTGCTGCACCCTCGGCCACGACGGGGACGCTGGCGAGTTCGGTGCTGTGCGCCCGCAGCCCGGCCAGGCCGAGGACGACGAATGCACCGACCCAGACGAGGGTGAGGAGCGCACGCCGAGACAGCGGTCGTCGCGCCGCCGAGCGTGCACCCATCACTTCGTCACCTCCATAGTTATGTAGCAATTTAGCATCGAAACCCTAAGGGGAGATAGGACTGCTACTTTGCGAGCGTGTTCTCAGGCGTGTCGACCGGCGTCGGCGTAGCGGTCGGCGACAGGGCCTGGGGCCTCGCACCTGTTGGCCGGCGCGCGGCCCGGATGCCGTTGAGGATGACGAGCACCTCGGCCAGCTCGTGCACGAGTACGACCCCGGCTAGGCCGAGCACGCCGAAGAGCGCCAGGGGGAAGAGCACGATGATGATGGCCAGGGCGAGTCCGATGTTCCACGTCATGATGCGTCGGCCGCGGCGTGCATGTGCGAGAGCTTGCGGGATGAAGCGCAGATCGTGACCGGTGAAGGCGACGTCGGCGGATTCGATGGCGGCGGCGGAGCCCTTAACCCCCATCGCGATGCCGACGGTTGCCGTCGCGAGCGCGGGGGCATCGTTGATGCCGTCGCCGACCATCGCCGTCGGCGACGCAGCCGCGAGTGCGCCGATGGCGCCGGCCTTGTCTGCGGGGAGCTGCTCGGCACGGACGTCTTGGATGCCGGCCTCGGCCGCCAGTGCGCGGGCGGTGCGTTCGTTGTCGCCGGTGAGCATGATGGGGGTGATGCCCATGTCGCGCATCATGCGGATCGTCTCGGCCGACTCCGCGCGAAGCTCATCGCGGATCCCGATGAGCCCAGCGAGTTGCCCATCGACCTCGACCACCACGACCGTCATGCCTCGTTCGGCCAGCTGCGAGGCGGCCTCCCGGTGCGCGCCCGGGTCGAGCCAGCGGGTGTTGCCGACGCGGATGCGGCGGCCGTCGACGACACCGGTGATGCCGTGGCCGGCTTCCTCTGCGACGTCTTGCCCTGGCTTCGCGTTCGGAGCTGCGGCGACGATGGCGGCAGCGAGCGGGTGGGTGCTTGAGACTTCGAGCGCGGCGGCGAAGTCGAGCACCTCATGTTCGGCGTAACCGTAGCTGGCAACCTCGACGACCTGCGGCTCATTGCGGGTGAGGGTACCGGTCTTGTCGAGGGCGACGGTGCGGATCGTGCCGAGCTGTTCGAAGGCCTGCCCGGACTTGATGACGACGCCGTACTTCGACGCGGAGCCGATCGCACTGATCACCGTCACCGGGACGGCGATCGCGAGTGCGCACGGGGAGGCTGCGACGAGCACGACGAGGGCCCGCTCGATCCAGGTGGTCGGATCTCCCACAATGAAACCGAAGACGACCACGAGCGCGGCGACGATAAGCACGGTCGGTACAAGCGGCCTGGCGATCCGATCGGCGAGTCTGGCACGCTCCCCCTTCCGGGCGTGCGCCTGCTCGACGAGAGCGACGATCTGGGTGAGCGAGTTGTCGCGGCCGTCGGCGGTTGCCTCGATCCGCAGGGTGCCGGAACCGTTGATCGCTCCGGCCGGAACTGCGTCGCCCGGGCGCACCGCGACGGAGATGGACTCGCCGGTGACGGCGGAGGTGTCGATGCTCGAGGTGCCGTCGACGACGATCCCATCGGTAGCGACCCGCTCCCCCGCCCCGATGATGAGGATGTCGAGCTCGCGCAGTTCCGCGACGGGGATCGTTTCTTCGCCGTGCAGTCGGGAGATGCGCGCGATGTCGGGGATGAGCGAGAGTAGGGCGCGCAGGCCTTCCTTGGCGCGATCCATGGCCCGGTCTTCGAGCGCCTCGGCAAGGGAGAAGAGGAAAGCGAGCGCCGCAGCTTCACCGACGTGCCCGAGGGCGACGGCGCCGATTGCGGCGATCGTCATGAGCAGGCCCACGCCAACGCGCCCACGGATCAGGCGTCGCACGGTGCTGGGGACGAAGGTGTAGGCGCCGAAGAGCAGCGCGACCCATTGCAGCACGAGCGCGGGGATCTCTACGCCGCTCGACTCGAGGAGGTAGCCGATCACGAGGGCGGTGCCGGAGAAGGCGGAGGGCAGCAGTGCCGGGTCGCGCCACGAGGGGGGCCGCGTCGCATGCTCGCCTTCTTCCTCCTGAGACTTCGCGAATACCGGGGGCAGTTTGGGGCCGCAGCACGCATCGCCGTCGAGCACTGGAGCGGCGGGCTTGGGTCTGATCGTTTTGGACTCGTCGGGACCGCAGCACTCCTCGCTCATCGGCCCATCCCCTCGGTGATGGGCATGGCTTCGGCCTTGACGCCGCAGCCGGAGGTGGTGCAGTCGCCACGATCGACGAACAGCTTCTCGCACCCGGACGAGCTCAACACATCAGTCTGACCTTCAGGGTTCTGCTCGCGAGTAGAGACACGGGCGTAACCGATCAGTGCCATATGCTCGGTGTATTACAGACGTACGTTGCGATACATGGGTTTACGACACGGTTTCTGTGTGACTTTTGCAGGTATGTGGCGGCATTCTTGCTGAGATAAATGGCGGCACAGGGCGTCCGCTCAGAAGTGAAGCTGTCCGCAACTTGGGGCCGGTGCCGATCACCAGGACGTCGGCATCGGCCATGGTCGGAGACCTCCTTGTGGTCGAGGCTGCCGATCTGCGTCACCGGCGCCGCGTGCGGGGCCGGTGACGCAGTTAGAAGCCGAAGGCCCCGCCGCTGACCAGAATGAAGGCACCCAGACCGATCAGCACGATGGGGAACAGGATGTGTTCCCAGCGCTCCAGGACCTCGGCGATCGGCCGGCGGGTGGCGACGAACTTGGCCAGGGCGACCAGCACCGCCACCAGCGCCAGGAACACGATGCAGTAAGCCACCACGGCGCCCGGGCCCACGCTGAGGAAGACCGGGACGTAGACCCCGATGTTGTCCCCGCCGTTGGCGAAGGTCACCCCGGCCACGGTCCACACCGCCACGTTCTTGCCTTCGACCTTGGCCTCGTCGTCATCGTCGTCGCCGTCCCCACGCCAGGCCTGCCAGGCGGCCCACAGGCCCAGGCCCAGGGGGATGAGTCCGAAGTACGGGATGACCTCCGGGGGCAGGAACGCCCCGGCCCCCAGGGAGACCAGCACGGCCGCGCCCAGGATGCCCACGAAGCCCAGATACTGGCCGACCAGGATGCGGGCGGTGGTCTCGCGCTGGCCCGCGCCGCGGGCGAAGAACAGCGAGAGCACGATGATGTCGTCGATATTCGTGGCGATGAACAGGCCGATTGCCTGCAAGATCGAGGACAGGATCATGCCTCCACCCCCGTGCTGCAGCATCCCGGCGCCGAGCAGGCCGGGTCCAGGCACGGCGCGTTCTCGTTGACCGCGAGGGTCACTTCGACCAGGGCGGTCAGCGCCCGGCTCAGATGCGGATCCGCGATCTCATACCGGGTCTGGCGGCCCTGGGGCACGGCGACCGCGAGCCCACAGTCCCGCAGGCACGCCAGGTGGTTCGACACGTTCGGCCGCGTCAGCTCCAGGTATCGGGCCAGCTCGGCCGGGTAGGCCGGGCGCTGAAGCAGGGTCAGCAGTATACGCGACCGGGTGGGGTCGGCCATCGCCCGCCCCAGCCGGTTCATCACATCCAAACGAGAATCTATAGTCAGCATACGCTGAACTATACAGCAATGACTGAACTGATCTGGAAGTCCACCGCAGTTGACCTGCGCGACGCCGTGCAAGTGAACGGAAATCCTTGATCCCCTCCTCCCATGGGTCAAATGTCGCTCCGCGTGTCTTATTAATGGACTACTTTTTGAGGCGCGCACCAATCCTCCACTTCTGGAGCGTGGGTGAGGATGGTCAATCAGTCTGAACGACCGATAGCCCCGTCGCGGCCGCGGCGTCTGCGAGCGAGCCGAGGTTGCGTACCTGGGTGAATCCCGCTTCTTCCATCAGCTCGACGGCGGCGGCGGCGCGTTGACCTGAACGGCAGTAGACGACGTAGTCGGCATGGGGGTCCAGGTCAGGGATTGCCGCCTGCAGCTCGCCGGCGGTGACGTCGAGCAGGAGTGCCCCATCGAGATGCCCTTTGGCGTGTTCGGCGGGTGTGCGGACGTCGATGACGATCGCATCCGAGCTGACCGCAGGTTGGGCGGTGGTTGGCGCGGTGCAACTCGTGAGCGCGAAGGCGGCGACGAGTGCGGTGACTGTAACGAGGGCGAAGCGACGCATGGGGTCCTTTCGGGGGTTTGGGGTTAGAGGTTGCAGGAGCGGTCGGCGCAGTGATGTGTGGGGTGTCGGCTGAGACGGCGGTGGAGGTGGCAGCCCGCGCACCAGCCGAAGATCGCTTCGAGAGCCAGGAGGGTGAAGCAGACACCGCATAGGGCGAGTGCCCCTTGGAGAGGGATGGCGCCGGAGCCCAGTGCGATGCACGAGGTGGTGGCGATGCCGACGGCCAGCCACCACGCGAAGGCCTTTTGTGGGGCGCCGACCCAGCGCGGGGAGTGGGAGCGACTCGCGAGTCGTCCCAACGCCAGGGTGATCGACAACCGATCACTGACGAGGAGGCGAGTCAGCACGTCGAGCAAGAAGAACATCCCGAACATTTGCAGCGGGCGAGCGGTCCCGAACGCGAGTGCGGCGGTGGCGGCAACAAGTCCCAGCGTCAGCAGAAGACCGGCCGCGACCCGGACCGCACGTTCGTCGATGACAGGCCCCTGGTAGCCCTCGATGAGGGCGCCGACCCGCGGGGGGACGGCAGCGGGGGTGACGGCCATGAGTGATTCCTGGAGGGTCAAAGAAGAGGTGCGAGGCGCAGGATCGTCGTTGTGAGCATGACGACGCCCACGGCGAGGACGAAGAAGCCGAAGCTTTTGCGGAGCACTGGGGCGGACAACTTCCTGGCGAGCAGCATCCCGGCGACGGAGCCGGCGACGGCGAAGGCTGTGAAAGGAAGAACGGTTTCCCACGGGATCGCGGTGGTGAACACCTGTGCGGCGAGTCCTGCGGTGGAGTTCAATGCGATGACGAGGAGTGATGTGCTGGTGGCCGCGGCGATGGGGAGGCCGAAGATCAGCAGCGCAGGGACGATGAGGAAACCTCCACCCGCCCCGAGCAGCCCGGTGAGGAACCCCACCGACACCCCGATGATCACGACGCGTAGGACATGAGAGCTGCGCGTTCGGGGTCGCTCGGATGAGGCGGGCGTACGACGACCGCGGATCATCGCGAGTGCCGTGACGATCATGACGCCGCCGAAAAGGACGGAGAGGAGAACGTCGGGAACGAACCGCCCCACGGATGCACCGGCGAGTCCGCCGAGCATCCCTGTCACCCCGAACGCGGCACCGACTCCCCATTTCACGGTTCTCGTACTCGTGCGCATCAGGACGGCGATGGTGCTGGTCACCGCGACGACGAAGAGGGAAGACGCGATCGCCTCTCGCGTTTCCATCCCTAACACCAGGGTGAAGACGGGGACGGCGAGGATGGATCCGCCTCCGCCGAGGAGCCCGAGTGAGACGCCGACCACCGTTGCGAGAATCATCGCGGTGATCACGGGCAGAGTCATTCGGGCTCCTCGAGGGGTCAGGCGGCGTTCGCGGCGGGCTGCGCCGTTGTGGCGGCGAGCCAGGCGCGGTAGCTGCCTTCGATCTCAACGACATCGTGACCGGCTCGGCGAAGCGCGCTGGCGATGACGCTGTTACGGACGCCGCTCTGGCAGTAGGTGAGGATGACACCCGAGGCGGGGAGCTCGTCGGTGTGCCAGAGGGCACGACCGCCGGAGAGTTGGGCGGCACCGGGGATGTGTCCGGCGTTGTATTCGGTGCGGTTGCGCACATCGAGCAGGAGGGCGTGCTTCACCTGGTCGATGTCCGTGGGCGCGATGGTCTTCGGCTGCATGAGCTGCAGTCCGTCGAGGGTTGCGATGGAGCCGTGGACGGTGTCGATCCCCACCCGCAGCAAGTGGTCGCGGAACCGCCCGGCCGCATCGGTCGAGTCTGCCAAAACGACGAGGGGGCGTGTCTCGGTTTCAGGGTCGTAGACCCAGGCGGCGTAGCTGGCGGCTTTCGCTTCGCCGGGAACGTTGAGCGCGCCGGGCACGGTGCCCTGGTGTACCTGTGAGTGGTGGCGGGTGTCGATGAGGATGACGCTGTCTTCCTCCAGCGCGGCGGACAGGTCGGAGGCGTCGATCTGCGGCAGCGGTGCGAGCTCGCCCAGCAGAGCGGGACCGGTGCGGTTCTGCCGCTTCATCCGGGCGAAGTAGGCGTGCGCGTCAGGCTGATCACCCAGGAGAGAGTCGATGAAGCCCTGCTCGTCACCGGCGGACAGGTACGGCGCCCACCAGGCGAAGCGTCGCTCGTATCCCACCGTGGAGGTGGGGACGGCGCCGAGGGCCTTGCCGCACGCCGAGCCGGACCCGTGTGCGGGGAGGACCTGTACGTAGTCCGGGAGGGTGAGGAAGCGGTCGCGGATGCTGGCGAACAGGTCGCGTGCGCCCTGGAAGCGGGTGTCGGTGCCGCCGGCGGCTTCATCAAGCAGGTCGGGGCGGCCGATGTCGCCGACGAAGACGAAGTCGCCGCTGAGGAAGTAGCCCGGGTCGGAGGTGGCGGCTCCATCGGTGACGAGGAAAGAGAGGTGCTCGGGGGTGTGGCCGGGGGTGTGCACTGCTTCGAGGGTGATGTTGCCGAGGGTGATGCGCTGACCGTGCGTCATCCGGGTGGCGTCATCGAATCCGGGACCGTACTGCCAGTCGGGCCCGCCTTCGGCGGAGACGTACATCGTCGCTTCGGTGCGTGCGGCGAGTTCGCGGGTGCCGGAGAGGTAGTCGGCGTGGATGTGGGTTTCGGTGACGGCGGTGATGGTCATGCCGTGCTTCGCGGCGAGGTCGAGGTAGACCTGCACGTCGCGGCGGGGATCGACCACAATCGCTTCACCGTTCCGCTGGCAGCCGATCAGGTAGCTGGCGTGCGCGAGGTCGTCGTCATACAAGCGTTCGAGGAGCATGGGGATCTGCTTTCGCGGGGGTCAGTGCGCGCAGGTGCAGCGCTGGTCTTCGGGGACGTCGGCGAGGGCATCGTCGATGTGCTGGCCGCAGCCGGCCCACGTGGGCTTGCCGCAGAAGGGGCAGGTGATTTGAGCGCACACGATCAGGCAGCCGTCTTGGAGGCGGCGATCTGGCGGCGGACGTCATCCATGTCCAGCTCGCGGGCCTTGGTGATCAGCAGCTCGAGCTGCGGGGCAGGCAAAGCACCAGGCTGCTTGAACACCAGCACGCCGTCGCGGATCACCATCAGCGTCGGGATCGAGGTGATGCGGTGAGCGGAGGACACCTCCGGTTCAGCTTCGGTGTCCACTTTCGCGAACACGATGTCGGAGTGCTTCTCCGACGCCGCCTCGAACACCGGAGCGAACGAGCGGCACGGGCCGCACCAGGCCGCCCAGAAGTCGACGAGAACAATCCCGTCTCCCTGTGTCGCCGTGGCGAAGGTGTCGCTCGTGAGTTCAGTGGTCGCCATCGTCGGTCACCGCCCGAACAGGCGCGAGAAGAACCCGCCCTGCTTCGACTGTGCAGCCTGCACCTCACCGCGCGTGTGGTTGCCATTGCACCACTGCGACGCGGGCACCGACGCGCGTACCGAGGACACATGCTGGCCGCAGCCGGCCCAGGTCGTCTTTCCACAGGTTCGGCACTTCGTAGCTCGACACATGTTTTCTCCCTTTCCGGCAATACCCCCGGGGGTATCTTTAAAACCTTATGGACACCATACCCCGGGGGGTATAGTTGTTGTCAACTCGACGGAAGGAAACACTGATGAGCAGTGCATCTGAAAGCCCCGATTCGCTGGTGCACGATCAGGAGGCGAAGCGGAAGGTGCTCAACCGTCTGAAGCGTGCGCAAGGACAGCTCACCGCGGTGATCGGCGCCGTTGAAGACGACGCTCACTGCCGCGACGTCGTGCAGCAGCTCTCCGCAGTCTCTAAAGCTCTGGATCGGGCCGGTTTCCTCGTCATTTCCACCGCTCTTCGCGACTGCATGACCACCCCGGACGCAGACAACGCCACCAATCCCGACGAGCTGGAGAAGCTCTTCCTTTCCCTGGCCTGATGACCACTCGGAACGGACTCGTCATCCACGTCCTCGCCGAGGACGCTGGAGTCCTCACCGTCGCGTTACGCGTTGCACGAAACGCAGTCCACGATCTGGATCCCGATGCGATGGTCCAAGTCGTCGTCCAGGGCGGTGCAGTGCGCGGCCTCATTGCAGGCGGTGCCTACCGAGACGATCTCGTCGCGACAATCCACAGTGCTGGCGTACAGGTGCTGGCGTGTCAGAACAGCATGAGCCGAGAAGGCGTCGACGACGATTCGTTGCTCGACGGGGTGTCAACCGTGGCTGCGGCCGTGGGCTACCTCGCGCGACAACAATGGGCAGGCGCTGCCTACGTGCGACTGTGATGAGTCCAGCACCTGTCGCGTCATCCGCACGCGCCGGTATCGAAGCCTCCCCTGGCCATGCCTGACAGTCCGAAAGCGAAATGTCCCGCGCGAGACTTTTAGGAGTGCCCGCCGATGCGCATCCGTGCAGCAAGTCCGCCCGGCACCGACCTGAGCCTGGCGAGAACCAAGCTGCGAAGACACGTCACATAGCGACGTCAGAACGCCGCCACGGAGCGCTGTCATTCACACCCGAGACATCGCCGACGAACTCACTCGCAAGGGTGTCGCACTCAGCCTGGGTGGATCAATCTATGACCCCGCCGACCCGGTAGGCCGACTCCTGTTCAATGTGCTCGGGATGGTCGCGGAATTCGAGGCAGATCTTATTCGAGCCCGCACTCGTGAAGGAATGGCGATCGCGAAAGCTGCCGG